>JAFTSH010000009.1 GCA_017467405.1 Clostridia bacterium | reverse complement strand
TCAAACCGAATAGGATACGGCAACAACATATCACAACTCGGTCGAATAGTCCAGCGACTTTGCTGAAACAGTTTTGTTAACTTTTTCGACCGTTGATAAGGTATTTCAGTTTGTCCTTTACTTCTTCCGTTTCTTCACTGACAGAGAAACAAGATAATACGGGATACTGCTTTCCCTCAACGGTAAGCACGTAACCGATACCGATATGCTGTTCTTCTCCTAATTCTCTCTGTAATTTCAAATATTTCTCTCTGCGCTTTTTCAGTAATTCAAAATCCATATTCTGTTCTCCTTTCTTGTTACAACCCCGATCACAGCGCCTATGTTTTTCCCTTAAACACGGCACTTTCGGGGATCTGTGGCACCGTATACTGGCACAATCCCTTATTTACGACGCCTATTTTTTTCGGTGTCCAAAATCCCGAAAACCCTTGTGCGGTCGGGGTTTCCGGCCGCTGTGATCCGAGGCGAGCGTCGTTTACGACGCCGACTCTTTCACCTGCTTGATTTTCGACCCATCGAAAATGCCTGAAAGCTGCACTGAACCATCCCGTATTTCGCGTTTCCAATTTCGCCCTCAAATCGCCCCAAACAGGCGGTTTTCTTTTTGGTCGGGTGTTTCCTCGCTTCTCTGCGTTCCTCGGCACACAGGCGGTCTGTGGGCGACACACGGGGGATGTGTGGTTGTTATCTACTCTTTCTTTTCTGTTGTAGTAGTTCCTGGGTTTTGTTCTATGGGTTTTCTTCTTGATAGGAAATTCTGACACTATCCCAACGAAAGATTCACTCTATTCCAAGAGACTTGCCACGTAGTAGAGATTGCTTGTCCTGGTTCCGTCCTCACGGTGTCGCTGAATCTTTTTTACCAGACCGAGGGATGAGAGATTCTTAATGGCAGAGTCAACTGTTTTCCTATCCATACCGCACTCCTTTGCGATGACTCTCCGTGAGGGAAAGCAGGAACCATCCTTGCTGTCGCTGTGACGGAGCAGACAGCAGTACACGGTGAAGTCCCTTGGCTTCAGTTCTAAATCAAAGATTCGGTTGGGAACCATAAAGAAATTTTTGTGTTGCATCCGATCCTCCTTTCGTTTGTGTTGATTCTGAATTTTGATGCAATCATCTGCATTCCACCTTTCGATTTTTATGTAGTCAAGGCGAGGGTAAAACAAAAAGACTCGCACTTACATCGAGACGAAAACACAAATGAGCGAACTGTATCGGTTCGCTTAAAAATGTTCCGTGCCGATGTACGTACGAGTCTATAACTCAAAAATAAAAAATGTGTGGCACATTTTATTCAATTTTTATCCGACCTCTGTCGTTAAGCTTATTATACCATAAGCAGGAAACTTTTGTCAAGATGGGTGAATAATATGTGCGAGATATGGGTATAATATTATTTTTACATGTCAATACCGGCAGACGGATTGCTCCATCTGCCGGTCATTGTTTTATTCGATTATGCCATCGGTTATGCCATCGGTTTCAAAAATATGATCCAGTTCGTCATTGGAGAAGGCACGTAGCACTTTATCACGCACTGCCATGTCCGTGAGATCCAAACGAATGAATCTGCTGATGCCGCCAGCATCCGTTGTCTTGTGAATCAACTGAATCCTGCCGAGTCGATCTTCTGCTTTTGCGTACTCCGCCAGTGCTTTTGCCTTCGGCAGATTATCCGCGTACTGGTTACCATGTGGTTCCAGAATATCAACCACATAGTCCACTGCAGGATCGCTGCGTACGATCAGAAAGTCGGGATAGAAGGATTTCTTTTCGCCGCCAATATCGTAGGGCAGGCAAAGCGCCCATGCTGCTCTGGAGGGATTACGCAGCCAGCACACAAAATCCGTACGCTTCGATTCTTCCTCAATCAGCGCGGCCTCCCAGCCGTTAAGCTTGATCTTTGCGATACCGGTATCCGGTGCCGCAAGGAGATGGTTCTCATATTCAATGCCATCGGGATCTTCTTTGACGCTGATATTTTCAGGAATAGCAAAAAGCTGTTCGCTGACCACAGCGCTGTCTGCCATGATTTCTCGGTATTTCTTCTTGCAAGCGTCCGATCTGTTTGCTACCGCCACACGGTATTTGCGAGAAAATTCACGAAGCTTATTCTTTGCGTATTCACCGAGCTTTGCTCTGCATGCATCGTCAGCTGCGAAGAGAACGCAGTCAATCTTATGCGCATTCGGGTTTTCCTCATCGTAATATCTGCCGCCGTAGATGTTGGGGAATCCGTATCTGCCTAACTTTGCATCTGCGTTGCGTACCTGTCTGTCCAGATCGGTTTCCGACATCAACGTGAAGTCATTGAAGTAATTCTCCTGCAGCGCTTTGCCAAAGGGGTCAAATACCTGTACCGACAATTTGAACTGCAACACCTGATCAGCCAGCGCATCGTATCTGCTGGTGCGATGCAGATCTTCAATGTATTCACGGATCAGTCCAACAATATCGTCGATGACCTCGTCGCGTGCGCTCTGATAAATGACGTTGTGCGTCAGCAGAGTTGCCAGATCCAACAGCGATTTCAGATAATCGTTGATGCGATCTTGACGGACAAAGTATGTCAGGTAGCCCTTGGCGTTGATGAAATCGATGATCTCCACGCGATCAAGCTCCGATGCGAACTCCAGCTGCTTGCCCTGCGGAATTTCTTCTGTGGGAACGATGGGAACTGCCTGCTGGCCATTGCCTGTAGCCGGAACGGTTACCGTTCTTGTAGGGATATACTCCGGTGCGCTGTTGCCACCATTGTTGGTAGTGGGCGCGACATACGGAGTGCTGGTAGACGGAGATACCACTGTCGGTGCATCTGTTGCCGTTGCTCCACCCGGATTATCAAATATACTCAACTGATTGGGATCCGGCTCAACCTGACGTGCGCGTCTGGGTGTATGCACCGTCCAAGTGATATAGGTAGGTTCCTCCAGCGATTCGCCGTTGATCTCGGTGGGAATATCGCCACCCTCACTGGCCTGCAGTTCCTCTACAACCTTCTTTACAGTGTCCTTGTTGAAGTGGGGAAGGTACAGCTTTACATCATTCAGGAATTCATCACGCATTACGCGCATCTGCAGAGGTGTGCGCACCATTCTGCCAAGAAGCTGTGCGATGTAGGTGGGATCGTTTCTCACAGCAAAGGACATCATCGTCTCTGCTCTGGGGCAGTCCCAGCCGGTGGAAAGCGCTTCCTTGAAGAAAACAACCTTGATTTTGTGATCATCCGCAATTTCGGATGCCTTTACATGGGGAATGTGGAGACCGTTCAGTTCTACGGTAGTTCCTTCGCCAAAGCAGTGAACAACTTCTCCTGCTTTGAAAGGTGTACCAACCTTTTCTTCAATCTTGGCAAGAACATCTTCCAGATTAGTGTCGGATAACGCGCCACCGCTGCCTTGGCATACCTGTACAACCAGTACGGGATCCACATTGGCATAATGCTGCTCAGAAGTATACTGATACCAGCGCTTGCACTTTTTTAGCCATTCTTCCACCGCTGCTTCCAGAAGCACGATATCGTTATTCTTGGTGGGATCCTCGGGGTAGGTGATCACAATGCGATCTTTCAGCAGACCTGAGCCGCGCACCTCATCAGCGGCAATCACATATTTCATCAAGCCCACGTTGGTGGTGTTGCCAACCAAGGTGTTGAATCGTTCTGCTGTTGCGCTGATACCCAGAATCACCGGCATGGAGCGCATGGTGCGCTTAATGCCATTTTCTGCGTAGGTATATCCCTTGATGAAGCGCTGCATAATGGTGGTGTCGGTACCTGCCTCGCGCTTGCTCTTGGCGCCACGGTGTGCTTCGTCAATGATAAAGTACAGGTGATTTGACTTGTTTTGGATGGTATTGTCCAGTGTTTCCCAGATGGTATACTGCCGATCATCGGAGTGCTGTGTCAGCTTACCGCTGCGGCTGATCTTCTGGGTGTTCAAGAAATAAACGTGGCCATCCTCCAGCATCTCCATGTCAAAGGAATCTTCCACGATGGTTACGCACTGACCGAAGCGCAGCTTGCTGGTTTTGAGTTCTATTTTCTGTTTGGACTGCGCGTTCAGCTCGGGGGAATCCGAAAGCCATACAAAGATCGCTTCCGGCTGTTCATCGAATGTGGTTCCATCAGCCAACGTCGATCCGAAGTAAATATCTTCGATCAGCGATGCTGCAATAATGGTTTTACCTGCACCGGTAGGTGCTTGCAGGGAAACAACCTGTGTCTTTCCTCTGCGTCTGTAGCTGTCCAGTGCGTCCGCAATGTCTACGCGCAGTTCCTTGACAGCTTTGTCCTGAAAGGCTATTAAATTAACTTTCATCTGCTGTTCCTCCCTGCGTTAATTCTGAAGTTGTCCAGATAATCCCGGTACAACTGATAGGTCTTTTTACTCTCCAGCGCCTGTGTCATGGCCACAAAACTGGATTCGTAATCGGTGACGAGGTACACAACCTCGATTTCTGGGTGCTGCGCGAGCTGCTCAGCAAATTCTCCGAACTGGTTCTCGTCATTGAGGATCGCCATTTTGTTATCCGGCAGGACGAGCATATCCGGCACGGATGCATCTATGACAGGACATTTGCCAATGGCGCCCGCCTTCATCCACAGGGTGGAGAGCAGCTCTTTGAACTGCATACCAAGGGATACCTTGGTTTTATCAAGGAATCCCAGCTTGAAGAATGCTGCGTTTGCCTTAAAACCATCTGCCATAGGAATATCGCTGCCAACATAATTACCCTTCAACGGATTTCCATTGGCGTCATGGCCTTCAATGCTGCACACAGTACGCGGCCAAGTGACATATCGGGCAATGCCACGTGCTTCCCATTCTGGATCTCCTTGCTTAATTCCGCGCGTCTCAAAGCCCTTGCGTTCCTCTGCGCTGATCTCATTGTTGGTGACCATGATGCAACGGCGGTTTCCTCCGTCCTCAGCGTTGAGCAGGTTGACTGCGTGGAGAGTGGTGCCAGATCCGGCAAAAAAATCCGCAACGAGCGCGTTTGGTTTGTTGCAAAGGAAGAAGTTTATGCTATCCCTAACTGAATACAAAGATTTTGGATAGGAAAACCTATTACCGATTATTTTTTGAAGAAGTTTCGTTCCATGTTCTGTTGCGTCGTGTGTCTTAATTCTCCATTGTGTGCCGGGCATAAACATCGGAGAATAGTCAGCCGCATCAAAAATTACAGCGCCATTTTCATCGTATCCTAAAACAGGAATGTCTCCCTCAGTTATTTTCTTTTGCATTCCAGATGGCAAATAAGAAATGCTAATGCCATTTTTAGTTAACCCACTTAATTTCACAAATCCCTTGGAATAAGCATCTAACAACGATGATTGTGTTAGGTGCCATATTACTTCTCTGCCTTGGGTGTTTATCGGAAAAATAACTTTTTCACCTTCATTTGGCACAATGGTGCGGTAATCAACATTTCTATCTAAGGATTCACCAACTCTCAGTATTTTTGTTCCCTCTTCGTTCACAAAAATCGGGTAGAACATAGAAGGAGTTTTGCTCCTGCTAACATTAGGAGCGGTTCGGATAAAAGTAACCCATCTATATCTATTTCTATTTGTGTTTTCTGCATCACCGATCAACCAATCTTTCGAAAGTGTGAGCTCTGACGGTTCTGCATCTCCAATCCACACAAAATAAACATATTCGTCGGTTCTGGGGAACTTTTTGCGCTGCATTGTACCTTTTGGATTGATGATGTCACTGATCATTTGAATTCTTGCATCAGGAAACATTTCTTCCAGAAGGCATCCCAAATGCAGGTATTCTTTATCGTCGATGGTTACTATCAGCAAGGAGTCGCTGGGGTTAAGTAACCGCCGAGCAATCTCTAATCGTTTCTGCATGAACGACAGCCACTTACTATGGCGGTATTCATCATTTCCGTCAACGTAATCGTTATTATATTTCCAGTCTTTTGCGCCAGTATTGTAGGGCGGATCGATGTAGATGCAATCCACCTTGCCTGCGTACAGGTATTCCAGAAGTTGTAGCGCGTGGTAGTTATCCGCTTCGATCAGCGTATGCCATAGTTCACTGTCTGCCGCATTGCACACTTCTCCCAAGGGTTGCAGACAGGGATAGATGGGATCGCCCAGTTCTGCCGTTGTGACGAGGTCAGCCACAGCAAACTGCACTGCTTCCTTGCTATTCTTGGGCAGGCAGGTTACCATGCCATTTTCGATTTTCAGTACTGTGTAGGTTTCGTTTGCTTTGCCGTTCCGCACGGAAACCTTAAGCCCTTTTCTAACGGGAATGTCATACAGGGGAGTGCACTCCGGCAGATGTTCCTCAAACACCAGACCAAACTGTTTGTGTTTCAATGCGCGTTTCGCCGCCTCCGCAATCTGCGCGCGCAACTCCGGATTTTCAATTTTCTCTATCAGCTCATGTAATTCAGCCATATCTATTTCTCCTTATCCTTGCGACGCAAGTAGCATTTTCAGTGTTTCACGGATGATAGCCAGCTTCGCAGGGTGATCTGCGATCAGTTTTGCGATGTCTGCCGGTACCTCGCCACGGCCTTCTGCCGCCAAATTCAAGAATTCGTTGCGCTGTTGCTCATCCAAATTCAAGTTTTCAAGCATTTTGTACTGAACATCTGGTGGCGGCGGATTGACCTTGCCGGACAGAATGTCATAGAAATATGGTTTTGTAATCTCTACCGCCGAGTAAAATGCCGACTGTGATATTCCGGTCTGCTTGATTATTTCCCGCAGGAAATTACCAAACGCCTTTTTGTCCTTGGCCATCCGCTTCACCTCCTAATTGGTATGTATGTAAACATACTAACATACTTCAAGTAAAAAATCAAGAGTTTTGAAAAAAATCATCTCAAAATCCATCAAAAAACAAAAGGACCAGCCATATCAAGATAACTCTTGACTATGGCTGGATTTTTTATTTATCCTATTCGGTTTTTATATTTCTCCGTTAAGGATAACACGCTTTTGTCGGCTGCTGTTTTTTTGGAACGATGTGTTCCCTTCGGGAACGTGATGCACCTGCGGCGTGATGCGTCCTTCGGACGTGATGTGCGCTTCGCGCGTGTAGCGGAACACATCGCATCACTGCGAACATAGTAAGCAACATCACTGTGCGAAGCACTACATCACTTGCCCGCAAGGGCAAACATCACTTTACTTTCTTTAGCTTTTATGATAAACTTGATTTAGAAAGCGGGTGGCAATATGTCTGAATCAAAATTACGCGCGTTGTCTATGGATTTTGCCGTAGAAATCATAGAACTCGTTAAATATTTAAAATCCAAACACGAAAACGTGATTGCTAATCAAATAGGCAGAAGCGGTACTTCTATAGGTGCTAATATTCACGAAGCAAACTATGCACAAGGTAAGAAAGATTTTGTTTCCAAACTTGAAATCGCCCTAAAGGAAGCGAGCGAAACAGGTTATTGGCTTGAGCTTTTATATAGAACAAACTATATTGATGATACTCAATTCAAATCGCTTTCTGATAAATGCGCTTCAATTCGTGTAATGCTTGTGGCATCCTGCCGCACCGCCAAGGAGAATATGAAGTGAAAATCATAAAGATAATTGATTTTATTCTTTTGCTTGCTACCAGTGCAATTGGTGTTATTCATGAAATATATCCACCCATCATTCCTAATTGGTTGTTTAACACAATGTGGATCGTTGGACCCGTTTCAATAATTACTTTGGGAATTATTCTGTTTTTAGAAGAAAGAAAGAAAGAAATAATATAACATCTAAATCGTAACAACTTGCCAAAAACGCAGTCGACTTTGTCGGCTGCTATTTTTTGGTTGCAATGAAGCGCACCTGCGGTGCATGAAGAATGAAGCCGCCTACGGCTATGAAGCGTGCCTTACGGCACATTGAGAACGAGATTGTGCGCTTCGCTTCACGGCGGCAGAGCCAACGCTTCATTTTTCATTGAAAAAATTTGGATTTCGGCCAAAGCTTGAACTTAATACCACAACAATAAAGGCGGAAAAATCCCTGAGTCCGGAGTCTCCGGATTTCATTGAACCATTGTGTCGTAGTCTCTTTTCCATACGCAAGGACGCGGCTTTTTTGCTTTTTCCTTGACAAAGGTGCTATCGTATGCTATATTGTTTTGCGACACGTATGTCGCAAAACGGAGGCGGTATAACAAATGGTTGTATCTTTAGACAAAAAGTGGAAGGAAATTTTCTACGGTTCGTGTTTCTTTGGCCCCAATCTTCTCTTCGTCCTTTTGGGCGCCTATTTCACCGATGCATTGAATCCTGCGGGTCTTACCGCAAATATTGAGAGCTGGAGTCTTACCGGATATGCTCTCATCGTGCCCGGAATCTTCGGAATTGTATGGATGATCGCCAAGGTTTTTGACGGTCTTGTGGATATTCCCATGGCCGCTCTGACGGACAATATCCGTACTCGCTGGGGACGCCGACGTCCCGTACTGCTGATTGCGCTCATTCCTATAGCGATCAGCTATTTCCTCGTGTGGACACCTCTGGAATTCCGTGAAAATTCTATTCTTAACACCATCTGGGTCGGCTTTATGCTCCTGATCTTCTTCACCGCCTACACCCTTTCCGTCATCACCTTTAACGGCAGCCTTTCAAGCGTTTGCAAGGATGACGAACAGCGGATGCGGGTAGGCAGCTATAAATCTTTCTGGGAAACCATCGGCTACTGCATCACCTATGCCCTCATCCCTGTTTTTATCAGCAAGGGTGTCAACATCCGTACTCTTGCCCTCTGCGCTTCTCCCATTCTGCTCACTATGCTCATCCCCATCTTCCTCATCAAGGAGGGTGAAAAATACGGTGAAGGCAAGGACTATCTTCCCGAGGCAAAAGTTTCCTTAAAAACCAGCCTGAGTCTGACCCTGAAAAATCGGCATTTTCTCCGCTGGCTGATCCCCAACTCCTGTGCGTTTTTTGGCCTGCAAATGTTCCTGTCGGCGCAGAACACCCTCATTTCCGGTGTAATGAATATTGACGCCGGCATGGGCGCTGTTTTGAACACCTGTGCATTTGCACCCGTACCCTTGATGCTGGCTCTCTATTACCGCTTGATTAAGAAAAAGGGCATACGCTTCAGCTATCAGGTGTGTCTGCTTTGCTTCGCCGTGGCCATTCTCAATTTCTGTGTGGGCAGCGAGTATCTCTTCCCCCACTCCGTCACCGCACGAATCATCATCGGCTGCACAGGCAGCTTTATCGGCAGTTTCTCGATCGGTGCCTTTTTCTGCACGCCCTATATAATTCCCTCCCAGATTGCAGCCATGGAGTTTAAGCTTACGGGCAAGGATCACTCGGGTATGTATTACGCCATCCAATCCCTGTGTGCCTCTGCGGTCAGCGCTGTTTCCACGGGTCTTGTCTACGAGTACGTTAAGAACCTGCAGTCACCCAAAATCATCGACAGCGTTGAGGTAGTCGGGGAAACCTGGAAGGTTGGAGTTTCCCTTGTTCCCGTTATCGTCGCGTTGATGTGCCTTTTGGGGTTCTTCGCCTGTTTCAAAATGCCCAAGCGTTATACTGAGGAAATCGTTCGGGACTCTTTGCCTGAGGAATTACTTGAAAAGAAGGATAACAAGTGATATACTGATCCTGAGGTGATTTTATGAGTGTTCGGGGTGATCTGTCCCGCAAAAAAATTCTGGAGGTTGCTCGCGGACTGTTTGCCGCAAAAGGGTTTTCCGCGGTAACCATGCAGGACATTTGTGACAACACAGGCCTTTCCAGAGGTGGGCTTTACCGACACTACGCCTCCACGGAAGAGGTATTCGCTGACATCATTAAAGAAGAGCAAACGGCCGCTTTTGCCGCGTTGGAAAATGCAAAGCGGCTGAAAATTGCTCCGGATACGATCCTTTTCGGATTCCTGCGCAGCCGCATCGGACAACTGCTGAAGCTTGAAAGCTCAATTGACAATGCCACGGCAGAATTTGCCGCAAGAAGCGAGTTAGGCCGAAGGCTTCTGCAAGACCGCGCCCAAGCTTCCGTTCAGATCATCACTGAAATTTTAGAGTTTGGCGTGGCACAGGGAGTTTTCTCCTGCGAAAACTGTCGGGCTATGGCACTGCATATCATGTGGTGCCTGGAGGGCATGGGAAAACACAACGCCCTGTTCCCTGTAAAAGAGGAAATTGAAACCCAACTCGGTATCATTGCACGAGAATTGAAATAGTCCAATAGTTTTAAGTGTCTGAAAACAGCAGTCGACCTTGTCGGCTGCTTTTTTCAACGAAGCGCGCTTCGGCACGTTGAGGACGGAAAACGCGCTTTGCTTGGTTTGCCGTTGAAAAATCCGAAAACCTGTGCTAAACTAAATGGGCGAGCAAATATTGCCCGTTCAGAGCTGCCGGGCAAAATTTTGAACAAAGGAGTTTGCGGATTGGAAAACAAAAAGCCAAGCGGACGCTTGATAAACGATGCAAAAACGATTGCGGAGATCGTACTGCGTACAGGTCTGCAAGCAGGCACGATCCTCGGAGCGAAGGCCGCGTACGATTCCTTCTTCAAAAGATACGAAAAACGGGATATTAACACCGTGTTCGGTGAATTTGATTACAGCCGCGTGGCTGAAAGGCTGCCGCGGACCGCTTTTTTCTTTCCCTGCGGTCGGTGGAAACTCCAAGGCTATTTTTATCCCTGCTACAATGCCAAGGGGATGGTCGTGGTTTGCCACGGTATGCATGCCGGTGCAGACGATTACATTCCGTTCATTGAGTACTTCGTGCTCAACGGATACGCCGTGTTTACCTACGATTGCCAGGGCACCTATGCGTCCGAGGGCGATTCTACCGTCGGTATGTGCACGCCCTTGGTGAATCTGGACCATGCGCTAACTTATATCGGAAACGACAAACAGTTATCCCAATATCCGCTGTTCCTGTTTGGACATTCCTGGGGAGGCTACGCGGCAACGGCGGTGCTTTCCATCCATAAGAACATCCGCGGATGCTCTGCCGTAGCCCCGTTCAACAGCGGCTATACGCTGCTTGTGGAAAAGGGAGAACAATATATAGCACCTTTCTCGGATATGTTCAAATTCGATTTCCCGAAAGAATTTTTGAACGCCTATCAGACGATTTTGTTCAAAGACTATACGAAGTACGATGCCGTACAAGGCATAAACAGCACCGACGTGCCCGTCTATATTGCCCACGGCAACCGTGATTCCGTTATCGACTTCAGTCATCAATCGGTTATTTCCCATAAGGATGAGATCCGGAGGAACAACGTAACGTATTACGTCGGTACCGGTGCCCAAGCAGGACATAATACCATTCTGCACTCGCCGCGAGCCGTTGCCTATCAAGAGAAGATCGAAGGAGACTTGAAACGATTGAAGAAGGACTACGACCGTGATCTTACGAAAGAGGAACTGGCCGAATTTTGCAACGGCGTTGACCACGCCTTATACAGTGAAGTCAATACGGAAATGATGCGGGATATCCTGAATATGTTTAACCAGGCGTTAAAATAAAAAACGCGCGCTTCGTTTCTTGTTGAAAAAGCTCGGATATTATGCTACAATGAATCGGGAAAGCAGGTTGCTTTAATTATGATAAAGGCAGTTATATTTGATTTTGACCACACACTGTACGACCGCGAAAGGACGATAGCCGCTACGGCTCCTTTGCTCAGAAGGCTTCTCGCGGAGTACGTTCACCCCCACGTTACGGACGAACAGTTTTTTGACGCGTTGTTCGCTGCCGAAATTTCCGAAAACGGCTATTACACCAACGGATACCAAGGGGTTTGTGACGAGCTGGACCGTCTCGGCGTTTTTGCCGTAAAACCCACGAAGGCACAATACTGCGAGGCTTTTTATCCGACGATGTCTGCGAATATCGTTATGTTTGAGGATGCGTATTATCTTCTCGGTCAGCTGAAATCGATGGGATATAAGGTCGCGCTTCTCACCAACGGCTTCGTTAAAAGCCAGCGCGAAAAATTAAGTCATACGAGAATTCCGGAATATATGGACGAGATCATTATAAGCGAGGAACTGAACATTCAAAAGCCCGACCCCGGCGCCTTTCTGGCCATGTGCCGACGTCTGGGCGTCCGCGCGGACGAAGCCGTATACGTCGGTGATAATATAATCAACGACGTTTGCGGCGCAAGGGACGCAGGCCTGCTCCCGATATGGAAGCCCTTTGCAAGAGAGTGGCCCGAGCATCTCGACCCGCCCGCATATACCATCCGGAATTTAACCGAGGTTATCGACATACTGAAGGATATTGATTCAGCACCCCAAAATCCGTAACCGCAAACCGTCCGAACGCCGATTTGCGCTTTTCTTAATGAAACGAATTGCAATCTCAAGATTGCAATTCGTTTCGTGTTTTCGGTCAGCAAAAACAATCTTCGGCAGGTCGATTGACAAAGCCCCGGCCGTTGAATATAATCGAGACGAATTCAATCTATACGAAAGGTGCAGTTTTATGGAACACTCCTTCAAAGGAAAATGGATCACCGACTCCGAATTTTCTTCGCTCCCTCCGAGAAACGTCTTTTTCAGACAGCTCGAAAGGATCAACCTTCCCTGTAACGAACACAGAAACAGGCACATCCTTTTCAGAAAGAAATTCAACTGCACCGCTGTGAGCAACGACGCCACGGTGTATATCTCGGCGGACGATTACTACAAGCTCTATATAAACGGCAGCTTCGTCGCTCAGGGCCCCACCCCCGCGTACCATTCAAGATACAACTACAACGTTATAAACGTCAGCAAATTTTTGAGATCCGGCGAAAACGTGATTGCCGTTCATACCCTCTATCAGGGACTCATCAACAGGGTATGGCAGAGCGGCGACAACCGCCACGGACTGATACTCGACCTCGAGTGCGGCGGCGAAACGGTCGTTGCAAGCGACGAGAGCTTCAAGACGATTCCCCATTCGGGCTACACCGAGCTCGGATTTACGGGATACCACACACAATTCCTTGAGAGGTACGATTCAAACTCACCCGAGGTCGGCTTTGAAGCGCCCGATTTTGACGACGGTGCGTGGAACAGCGCCGAAATCAACCGTTACTCCGACCACGTTCTTAACCGACAGACCAGCAAGATGCCGGTGTTTGAAACCATCCCCGTCGCAAGCTCCGCCGCCACGGATAACGGTTTTTTATACGACTTCGGCTCAAACTACGTCGGCTACCTCAGGGTTACGGCCAGGGGCAAGAAGGGGGACGTAATAGGAATCCGATGTGCACAGGAGCTGAACGACGGCAGTCCCCGCTACAAGCTTCGCGCCAACTGCTGCTACAACGAAGAATGGGTACTCTCCGACGGGGAATGCACCCTCGATTGGTTTGATTACAAGTCCTTCCGATACGCCGAGCTTTCCCTTCCCGAGGGTGTGGAGATCCTTGATGTCTCCTTCCTCTCAAAGCACTATCCCTTCGAGCTGAAAGCCGCGATGAATCCCGAATTCGAGTCCGACCCCGAGGGCAAAAGGATCTGGGAGCTCTGCGTGCACTCTCTTGAATACGGCGTGCAGGAGGTCATTCAGGACTGCATGGAGCGCGAAAAAGGCTTCTATCTCGGTGACGGCTGCTACACCGCGCTTGCTCATATGGTGCTGACCAAGGACGATTCGATGGTCAGAAGGCTGATCGACGACGCCTTTGCCAGCGAATTTATCACCGATACCCTGATGACCTGTATGAACTGCTCATTTATGCAGGAGATTGCGGAATATCCTCTGATACTCGCCCTGCTTCTGCTGTGGCACTACCGCTTCACCGACGACAGAGAATACCTCGCAACCAACCTCAAAAGAATTACGAAGGTTCTCGACGGCTACCGCAGGGATTACGAAAAGGACGGACTGCTGAGGGACGTCAACAAGTTCTGCGTCGTGGAATGGCCCCAGAACTTCCGGCACGGTTACGACGTCGACATCGTAGAAGGAAAGGTCTGTCACGAAGCACACGTTTCACTCTCGTCCTATTACCTTGCCGCCATCAACACGGTAAACAAGATCGCCGCAATACTCGGACAGCCTGAATACCGCAATATCGCTCCCCTGATTGAGACCTTCAACAAGGCGTTTTTCAACCCTGAAAAGCATCTCTTCAAGGACGGAGAAAACACGGAGCATATCTGTCTGGTAGGAAACAGCTTCGTTTACGGCTTCGGACTTTGCGACGATCCCGTGTTCGACGCTAATTTTATGTCGATGCTCAAGGAAAAAGGCATTGATTCCCTCTCCTTCTTCTGCACCTTCCCCGTCTTTATGGGGCTCGTGAGGGACGGCCGCTTCGACACGCTCAGGGAGTGCATACTCCACGAGGGCACCTGGAAGCGCATGCTGCGGGAGGGCGCCACCACCACCTTCGAGGGCTGGGGAAAGGACACCAAGTGGAACACCTCGCTGTTCCATCTGACGATGTCCTACGCCGCAATCTTTATGGCCGATATCGACCTGCAAAAGCTCTTCGGCTGACGGGATATACCATTAATAAAAAGCCGTCCTGCAATGAACGAAACACTCAGAGAATTGCGCGGCTAATAAGCTACAATAATAAAACGGAACGCAGACGCGTTCCGTTTTTCAGCGAATAAATCCCCGTCAGTCCTCCTTGCGGCTGCGTCGGAGGTAGTCCTTGGGTGCTACGCCGACCGTCTTCTTGAACACGGTGGAAAAATAAAGCGGATCCGAAAAGCCCGAAAGCAGGGCGACGTTTTTAACCGAGTCGATCCCGTTGTTGAGCAGAGAAATGGCGTATTTGATTCTCAGCGACCGCAGATACTCCGAATACCCTACCCCCATTTTCTCCTTGAAAAGATGGGAGATGTATTTTGCATTATACCCGAGCTCCGCGGCAACGACCGAAATCCCGAGCTCGGGGTTGGTGAAGTTTTCTTCCGAGATCTCGACTATCCTGCTGACCGTGCTGCTGCTCTCCGAAAGATTTCCGAAAAGGCGCGAGAAGGTGTAGAGAAGAATACTCTCGGCGGCGAGATCGATGGTCTGCACCGAAGCGCGGGAAAGGCTTTCGTGCCAGAGGGGTATCAGCCCGTCAAAGCCGCCGTAGCTTCTGCTGTGACTCCTGATATCGAAGCGGCGGAAAAGCTCCTCGGCGCGGTTACCCTTGAAATCTATGTACATATATTGCAGGCCCTTGACGCTTTCGGCCGAAACCTGCTCTCCCGAAAAGGCAAAGACGAGGCTTCCGGCGGAAACCGCATACCGCTTACCTTCGATCAGCAGACCTCCCTCTCCCTTAACCGTGAGAAATACGCGGTTATGAGTCAGACTTACCGTTTTACCCTGAACGACGGGATCCGTTTCAAGCACGAAGCAGGCGGTGCTGAGCTTTTCGGACGCGTCGGGGGTTATTAGCTTGCAGATATTTCTGTTTTTCATACGAACACCTCGCTTGGCCTTATCATACTACAGGTTAATCGGATTTTCAACAAAAATCAAACACTTCCAAATGATTTTATGTATTTTTTCTATCTTTATCTCCGTTAAACACCGAAAAACTCCCTGTACGAAGCCGCTTTTTCAAGGCGTATCCCGTCGGCCAGATTACTGTTGACTTCACGTCGGCGTATGGTATAATTATTTTACGAAGTCATTGGAGATGATACTATGATAATTGAAAAGCGCGTTAAGGAATTTGAAGCACTCGGATTCGGAATGTTCGTTCATTTCGGCCTTTACAGCATCCTCGAAAAGGGCGAATGGTCGAAGCACATCTACCGTATTTCCGACTCCGAATACGAAGGGCTCGCACAGCAGTTTGAGCCGAGCGCCGACTGGGCAGACAGGCTGGCCGCCACCGCAAGTCAGGCAGGCTGCCGCTATATCACCCTGACGACACGCCACCACGACGGCTTTTCGCTTTACGGTACCGACGGACTTTCGGACTACGACGCGCCCCACTCAAAATGCGGACGCGACCTTGTGGCCGAATTCGTCGACGCCTGCCGCAAAAACGGCCTTCTCCCCTTTTTCTACCACACCCTGCTCGATTGGCACGAAAAGAGCTACGCCGAGGACTTCCCCGCCTATCTGAAATATCTCAGAAAAAGCATCGAAATACTCTGCACGAAGTACGGAAGGATCGGCGGTTTCTGGTTCGACGGTAAGTGGGACAAGCCGAAGGAGGACTGGGAGGAGGACGAGCTCTACTCCCTCATCCGCAGACTTCAGCCCGACGCAATAATCGTCAACAACACGGGACTGCACGAGCGCGGCGCCCTCGGACACATTGAACTGGACAGCGTGACCTTTGAGCGCGGCCGTCCCCAGCCCATCAACCTGAAGGACTCACCCAAATACATAGCCTCCGAAATGTGCCAGACGCTGGGCGATACGTGGGGCTACAGCGCAAACGACCTCAACTACAAGTCACCCGATACCCTCATCTCCGATCTTTGCATCTGCCGCAAATACGGAGCAAACCTTCTGCTCAACGTCGGACCGCAGGCCGACGGTCTTCTGCGTCCTCTCGACACCGAGCTGCTCAGATGTATGGGTAAATGGGTCGGAGTTTACGACGAAGCTATCCACGCTCCCCGTCCCACCGATATTACGGTCGAAAACCGCCCCGAAGATTTTATTCTCGGCTCAAACGGCCGCTACTACCTCTTCTGCCACCGTCCCGGAATGTCGGGCGACGGCAACGTCGTGATGTCGGCCGGAGATATGCTCTGCCGCTTCGCACTGAACCAAGAGGTCAAGGAGATCACCTGGATGGACAACGGCGAAAAGGCCGACTACAGGCTGTCGGACGGCGGTGTCGAGCTCAAGGCCGCACACTTCCCCTACGGCACCAACCTGATCGTCCGCGTCGCCGAAATTAAGGTCTGACCTTCATAATAAAGATAAAACCCCTTGCCTTCCGTTCGAAAGGCAAGGGGTTTGTCGCGCCAACATTTTTATTATATCAGCATTCTGCTTTGCTGTCAACGGGCGGCAAAGGATTTCTCCGTTTTGCATAAAAACGGGGGCTTATCTTTATGCAGTATTACATATTGAAAAAAGCGCAAAAACGTGGTAACATATAGACAACGAAAGGGTGATTCCGGTGTACGAAAAATGACCTGACGGTTCATTGGTCGGTAAACAAGAACCACGGCTGAGTTAACCAAAACCGCGAAACAAAAGGCCCGTCTCGCCTCAATGAGATTTAACATATGATGTTCCTTTCTTGTCTTGATAACGTGTTTCGACGGGGAAAGTAAAACGAGGCCGAGCTTTCGAAAGAGAGGTTAAAAGATGTTAGATATCAAGAGTGAACAGAAATGACCCTTGACTGATGCCGGACGGTGGCAGTCAAGGGTCGTTTCTTTTTGCTCCTGAAGCCGCCTTTTGCCGTACCCCTTTGAGCCGTTGCGATTGACAACACCGCGCAAAAGATATATAATTATGAAAATACTACTTGGAGAGCAGAGCCATGAGAACAGAAAAGCAGCGGGAACTGTTTGATCAGATGATCAAGGTCTACGTGAAATGCGTGCGCCATACCCTCGTAATATATCTTCAGGAAGAATGGGCCAACAAGCCGCAGGGCTGGTACGGCTATTTCAAGGAGCTTGATGCAAAAAACACCGCAAAATCCCCCAACAACAAAACGGAGGATATTACGGCACACGTTTCAGGTATTCACGAGTTCGATTTTCAGGCCTGCAACAAAACCCTGCAATACATCTCGGAAGCCCGCGACGTTATCTACAAGCGTGCCGAGGTTCCAAACAAGCTGCGCTCCTGCATAAACCCCTTCTTCGGAGAGCTGATAACCATCCGAAACAAATACATCGGGCACGAAAACTACACCGACGAACAGCTTGAAAAGGAAGCCGAGTACAGAAATAAGGCGGTAGAAATGCTGCACATGATACTCCGACACGCCTTCAGCAAGGTGGTCGATCCCGAAAGTCCTGCGGGAAACACCTTCTTCAGCTCCTTTGAACAGCTGCGGCTCGACTATCTCAACGAGCACAAGATCAAGGCCTACTATCTGTCCGACTGTCTTGATATGCGTTATTACGATTCAAGCAACTTTTTTGCCACCTGCAAAAAGCTCGGAATTGATACCGACATAGTAGACGATAAATACATATTCTACACCTACAACCTTGAAGGCACGCTTAATCTGCTTCGCAATTTTCTCGCAAAAAACGGCGACGGACGCCAAAGCTCCGCTCCCGCAGTGCGGACACCGTCGGTACAAGCCCCTCCGACGCCCGTAAAGGACAATAAAAAGCTTAACAAAATAATCGTCTTGTGCGTTTGCGGACTGATAGGCACCGTCCTCCTTCTCACCGCCCTTTCCTTGAGCCGTTTCCCGGAGATTTTCGATTTTGCGTCTTCCGATTACGGCTCCTCGGTCCCGTCTGCTTCGGGCGCCTCCGACGTCGGACGAACAGACGGTGAATCCACCCCCGACTCGGGCAAAAACAATCAGATCCCCGAGCAATATAAGGATACGGTGGAAGCCTTCAAACTGGCTACTCCCCAGAGGATCTCCCTGATGACGCTCACCGTTAAGGTCGGCGAATTCGCCGCAACGACCGAAGCCCAGAGCTGGGGCGCAGGCACCATATATTCCGAAGACAGCTCGGTTGCCGTAGGCGAGGGAATTCTGGTAAAGGGAGTTTCCCCCGGCGAAACCTACATAACCTACGTTCACAACACGCACTGCGTCGTATACCGCGTATTAGTCACCCAATAAATCCCCACCTTCTCCGACCGAAGACTTCGGTCGGAGATTTTTGTCTTAAAAACGAAAAAATGATGCAATTTCCTATTGACAAATTTTTTGATCGCATTATTATGAAGCCATACGGATCGGAGTTTCCGATCACAGGAAAGGACGGCTGACCTTATGAAAAAACTGCTGATAACCTCAAGAAACCACATGGACCCCTCATGGCTTCGTTGCTTTACCAACCATTACACCAGAAACGGCGAGGTGATACGCCCCTACTCCGACATCGAGGAGGAGCTTATCTCACAGCACCTCGACTTTATGAAGAAATATCCCTGGAAATACGGCATCGAGCAATCGATCGTCGTTCGACGCTTCCTTGAGCGTAACCCCGACCGCTTCGAGGAGTTAAAAAAGCGCATCTACGAGGGCAAGTTCGAGCTGCTCGGCGGCGGCGAAAACGTCATCGACAGCAACCTCGTGCACGGCGAATCCCTCTACCGCAACCACTATTACAGCATCAAATACTACGAACGGATCTTCGGCTGCCGTCCCAAGTACGTTGACACCCCCGATATCTTCGGTCTGTCGGCGCAGCTTCCGCAGATCTTCCGCCAATTCGGATATATTGCTACCACGCAGTACGAGCGCGTATTCTGCGATCACCGTCCCGTATGGCGCGGACTTGACGGCTCAATGCTTGCTCTGTGGAACGTCCACGGCGTGATGTCCTTCTTCTATCCCGACTGCTACAAATACACCGCCTGCCACCACTGCCACGGCGAGGGCTGCGAGATGTGCAACGGAATCGGAATAGACTTCTCCTACGACTACAGCTACCACGAGAAGCCGCGCGGAGACCGCGACGGACTCGTATATTACGCAGGCCCCAAATCCTCCACCGAGGAATTCATCAAAAAATTCGCAGCCTCCGACGATGAAGTGAACGTAATATACGTCACCTCCGAGGAAACGAGGCATATGGACGACTATCTCGATATGCTCTACGGCCTCTGCGAAAAGCACGGCATCGAGCTCTGCCCCGTTACCATCCACGAGCTTATGGAGAGATCCATACCCGAAACGCTTGAGGCGTTGATGAACGGTACCGTCACCGAGGATATGATCGACGAGCGCATCGAGGGCAACCCCGTTGCGACCGGCTGCTTTACCTCGAGAATCGAGATCAAGCGTCTTAACAGAATGCTCGAGCAGCTCGCCCTTTCGACCGAGGTGCTTGCCGCGATCGCCTATCCCGCCGAGGAGTATCCCCATAAGGGCTTTGAGCGCATCTGGAATATGCTCTCCTTCCTGCAGTTCCACGACTGCATCACCTGCTCCCACGTTGACGCAAGCTACGAGGAGCTGCTGCAGACCTGCCGCGACGTCTACACCGCCTGCGGCAGAATACGCAAATACGCTATGAAAACGATCACCGCCGCCACCGCCGCAAAGCCCCGCGAGGGTTGGGAGAGCGTCACCGTCTTCAACACCACCTCCGAGGAATGGAAGGGCGTGCCCGTAAAGGCCGTGCTCCGTCAGAGGGACGTCTTTGAGAACGTTGAGCTTTGTGACGCCGATGGCAAAGCACTTCCCATCACCGAGCTGAAGATCACTAACAACGCTCTTGACTGCGGTGCCGAGGTCGGATTTATCGCCACGATCCCCGCAATGAGCGCACTCACGGTATATTGGCGCCCCGCCGAGCCGAAGGCTCCCGAGCTTTGCGAGGGTGACACGATCGAAAACGAATTCTTCACCGTCAGCCCGAGAGGCATAACCGACAAGCTCCGCAACCGTCCCGTAATGCAAGGCAACGCCGGAGGCCTCGAGTTACAGCATGACTTCGGCCACGCCTGGGGACGCCTCAAGGATATTGAGTGGTGCCACCTCGTTCCCGACGCAGAGGTCACCTGCGAAAAGGGCGACGGCTTTGGCAGACTCGTCTTCAAGGGCGGCTACTCCGCTCCCGAGAAAAATATCACCTCCCTCAGATGGACCCGCACTGTCACGCTGTACGACGGAATCGACAAGGTCTTCTGGCGCAACGAGCTGGATTGGGACGGCGAGGACGTCTGCATCAGGGCCAACTTCCCGCTCGGCATTGACCACGGCGACAGCGGATACTACGAGATCCCATACGGTATGCTCGAGCGCTCCGATACGATAGTTCCCGCCAATCACCTCGGAGTCGAGGACGAGTGGCCTGCCCTCAACTGGTTTGCCGCCTACGATGAAAAACAGGATTACAGCGTAATACTCTACAACAAGGGCACCACCGGCAGCCGCATCAAGGACGGAAATATGCAGATGAGCCTGCTGCGCAGTCCTGCTCATACGGGCGATTCCTACGACGGCGCACGCGACCGCGGACACCACGTTCTTGAGTATGCCCTTTCGGTTTGCGACGGCAAGCCCGACAACGCCGATCCCACCTCCTTCGGCACCCGCTATACCTCTACCCTGCCCTCCGCCGCGACCGAATACGGCAAGGGAGAGAAGCTTGAGGTGGCCGACCTTCTCGCATCGGTCAAGACCGAGGGCACGACGCTGCAGCTCGCCGCCGTAAAGCGCGACGCTGGCGGACGTC
Organism: Clostridia bacterium; assembly: GCA_017467405.1. Classification (GTDB taxonomy): domain Bacteria; phylum Bacillota; class Clostridia; order Oscillospirales; family Acutalibacteraceae; genus RGIG1913. Next base: position 9,140 of record JAFTSH010000009.1, on the reverse strand, counting down.
TTATCCTCCGCGTTTCGGAATGCTACGGAAAGGCCGCAACCCTCACGCTGCCAAAGCCTGCGACCGAGGTCGATCCCCTCGAGGAAAAGGAGCTTGCCACTGCTACGCAGACGGTTTCCTTCAGACCCTTCGAGATCAAGACCCTGCGCATCTGACACCCAAAGACTTCACGAGTCACACCTTCGGGTGTGACTCGTTTTTTTGCCCGAAAATTCTTAAAAAGAACTTTTATGCAACGTAACCGCTTTACTTGAGAAAATGATTTTGATATAATATTTCTTATGCTGTGCGTTACAGCGGAAACGGAGAAATCGACGGACTATGGCAAAAAATCTTTCAAAAGACTTTACGAAAGGCAGCATTCCGAAGCAGCTTCTGCTTTTTACGCTTCCATTTATGGCTTCAAACGCCCTGCAGGTGTTCTACAGCACCGTCGATATGATCGTCGTCGGCGAATACGTGGGCACTGCGGGTCTTTCGGCCGTTTCGCTGAGCAGCCAGATACTCAATTTCGCCACGATGGTCTGCCTCGGCTTTTCAAACGCGGGACAGGTGCTCATCTCACAGGCTCTCGGCGCAGGAAAACGAAAGGAAATGAACGATATAATCGGCACCCTCTTTACCCTCATCGTCATCTTCGGACTCGCCCTCTCCGTCGTTGCTCTGTCGGCACAGACGCTGATACTCGACCTGATGAAGATACCCGTCGAATCCCGCGAGCTCGCACGCGACTACCTCGTTATCTGCGGCGCAGGACTCGTATTTACCGCAGGCTACAATATGGTCTCGGCGGTACTGCGCGCCATGGGCGACTCCACGAGGCCCTTCCTCTTTATCGGAATCGCCACCGTCGTCAACCTCGTCCTTGACCTGCTGTTTACAGGTGTTCTCGGAATGAGCGTTGCGGGCGCCGCCCTTGCCACCGTTATCGGGCAGGCCGTTTCCTTCGTCTTTTCGATCTGCTATCTCTATAAACACCGCGAGGGCTTCGGCTTTGATTTCAAGGCAAAGAGCTTCGCCCTGCGCAAAAACTACGTAAAGATGATACTTTCCCTGGGCACGCCGATGGCGATACAGTCGGGCTTCATCAACCTCTCGATGCTCTTCGTCAACACCATGATAAACGACCTCGGCGTGGTCGCGTCGGCAACCTTCGGGGTGGGAATCAGGATCGACGACATCGTAAACAAGATCTCACAGGGAATACAGTACGCCGCCGTGCCGATAATAAGCCAGAACATCGGCGCAAAGCAGTCTCAGCGCGCAAAACAGACCGTGTGGTACGCGATGATATACTCTTCGGTGCTCACCGCGGTTTTCATAACCCTGTATCTGCTTTTCGGCAAACAGCTTTTCATGCTCTTCTCGGACGATCCGCTGGTGCACGGGATGTCAAAAACCTTCATCTCGGCTATTCTGTGGATGTTCCCCGCCTTTGCCGTGATGCGCGGCAGCGGCGCCTTTATTCAGGGAATCGGAAACGCCAGGCTCAGCATGGTGCTGGCACTGCTCGACGGCGTTATACTGAGGATCGGCCTGAGCTGGTTCTTCGGAATATATCTTGAGATGGGCTTTTACGGCTTCGTCCTCGGGTACGGACTCGCTCCCTACGGCTTCGCGGTTCCTGCGCTGCTCTACTTTCTGTCGGGCATCTGGAAGAAGCGCCCCGCCCTCTCCGACAGGCTCTGAACGAAAGACGAACGAACAACAAAAGCAGGGCTGATCCCCTGCTTTTTGTTTTGCCTTTTAGCCGAAAAGGTCAAAATATGTTGACAAAACAACTTAAAAATATTATTATTAATAATGTATAGTTATGCGTAAAAATCCGAGCGACGGAGGTGATGGGAATGCCCGAAGAAAACGAGAAGCCTTTAACGGCCGAAGAAATACTTGCCGAGCTTGCGAGCGACCCGAGATTGAGCGGCAATACGGATGAGGAAACTCAAGTCCTCAGCCGCAGTCATCACCACGGTCACTCCCGACACGGCCACAGCCATAACCATAGCCACGGCCACAAAAGGCACAGGCACCGCATACGCAAAAACCGCAGAAGCAGCGGCAGCAAGAAAAAGGCTCGTCAGAGAAGAGAAGCGATCAAAGAGTTTTTCAAATTTTACCGCAAGCGTATCCTGATGATTCTTCTCGTCATACTTCTTTCGGCATCGCTGATTGCCACTGCGATTATAATCGACGGCAAGCACTGGATCGGAGGGGGCAGCTCCACCACTTCCTCGTCGATTGCCGAGGATATAAAGATCATCACACCCGACTTTTCCGAGGATATCGTACTGGTCAAGGCAGGTGTTGCGGAATTCGTCGATCCCGATAACCTACTTTCCACCGATGAGATCCTCAAAAAATATTCAGGCACGGGACGACTTGACGTCGGTCTGCCGGTCACCCTCTCCTACCGTGCCGAGGGTCTTCCGCCGAAATGCGTAGTAACCTCCGCCGTGTTTGAGGTAGCGGATAATCTTGATTTCGACGATTCGCGGGTCTTTATGCGTGCTTCACGCAAAAGCAGCGTCGACGTATATCACCTGAAAACCGACACAACCTATCTTTACAGGATCACGCTTAACCTCTCGAACGGCGAAACGGTTTCGACGCAGGGAAGCTTCAAAACCGCCAAGTCTCCGCGTATTCTCACCATCGACGGAATTGTAAACGTCCGTGATTTCGGAGGACGTACGACCCTCGACGGCAAAACCGTCAGACAGGGAGTTCTCTTCCGCGGAAGCGAGCTTGACGGTGCGGTTGAGCCGACCTATAAGATCACGGATAAGGGAATAGCGGATATGCTTACCGTGCTTAACGTCCAGACCGACCTTGACCTGCGCTCGTCCGCCAACAACATCGGCGGATTTGATCCTCTGGGCAAAAACGTCGAGCATATTTATTTCGACGCTTCGATGTATTCCGACGTCTTTACCGAAAATGGCAAAAAGTCGCTTCGAAGCATATTCGCCGAACTGGCCGACAAGAGCAACTACCCCGTCTATCTTCACTGTACCTACGGCTTTGACCGCACGGGTACCGTATGTTACCTTCTCGGTGCGCTGCTCGGAATGAGCGAGGAGGATCTGATAACCGACTACTCTGTTTCGGGACTTGCGATAGGAAATATGTCTTTGGACAATATAAACGGTCTCAGAGATCAGCTCGCTGCCTACGAGGGCGAAACCCTCAAGGATGACGTCGAATGCTTCCTGCTCTCGATCGGCGTCACGGAACAAGAGATACAGAACATCAGGGATATTTTTCTTGACGACTGACTATTCTTAATTATCAAATATTATTTTATCCGGTGAAAATATGCGTGCACTTACAATCAAACGCAAAAAAAGCATAGTTTCCGATCACGTACCGGCCCTTGTGTATATCGAGGACGCCGCCGGTTCTGTTCTGATAAATAACGTACCTTGCCGCAACCTCGGAAAGATCAAAAACGGCGAGGAAAAGACCTTTCAGATAAGCAACGACGACCTCCGAGTTTTCGTCATTGCCGAAAACTCCTTGTATCCGAACAGTTGTGATGACTTTTTCCCGATACCCAAAGGTACAGAGGACCTCTACGCAACCGGAAATTTCTTTTACAATCCCGAAAACGACACCGTTTTTCTTTTCGACGACTACTCCTTAGAGGCGGTCATGGCGCGCCGCGCAAGAAGAATCAGCATCGCGATGCTCTCTCTCTGCCTCGCGCTGTGTCTGATCCTCGTTTCGTTCGCTACGTTACACGACCGCGGCGGAAGCTTTTCGGGTAATAACACCCAAAACACCACAAATAACAACCCCTCGATCGCCGTTATCCCAATCAAGGATGAAGTGATGCTCGTCCACCCCCTCGTAGCCGAATACGAAAGCGCCGACAATTCCCTTTCTCTCGAACAGCTTCGCGCAAAGTTTTCGGTATCGGGACGCCTTGACTATTGTCTTCCCGTAACCCTTTCGTTCCGTTCGGAGAACCTTTCCGACGACAGTAAAATCGTTTCCTGCGTCTATGAAATAGCCGACAACGGCGACTTTAACGGAGCAAAGGTGTATTCCTACGCTTACGAATGTGACAGCATTGACGTCTACTATCTTAAAACCGGCACCCTGTATTACTATCGGATCACGGTAGGCTTCTCTAACGGCGTCACCTCTACCGTTCAGGACACCTTTAAAACATCTGCAACACCGCGTATTCTGAGAATTGCCGACACGGTCAACCTGCGTGACTTCGGCGGACGGAAAACCGTCGACGGCAAAACCGTGAAGCAGGATCTCCTGTTCAGAGGAGGCGAGATCGACGGCGCAGTACAGCCTACCTATATGTTGACTCAGCAGGGCAAGTCGGTGATGCTCAACCAGCTTAAGATCCGCACAGACCTCGACCTTCGCTCACCTGACGACCGCGTCGAGGGAGAATATATTCTCGGAAGCTCGGTCAAGCACGTTTATTTCGGCGCACAGATGTATTCCAACGTCTTTACGGCAGACGGAAAAAAAGCGATCCGCAACCTCTTCTCCGAGCTGGCGGACGAAAGCAACTATCCCGTCTATCTGCACTGCACCTACGGCTTTGACCGCACCGGAACGGCCTGCTTTATCCTCGGTGCGTTGCTCGGAGTCGACAGAGAAGACCTGATAAAGGATTACTACCTCTCTACGTTGTATATAACCCCTGAAAATTTCCTGAGCTTTGATAATTTCGTCAAGGACTTCAACGCAATCAAGGGTAACTCCTTCAAGGAAAAAGCCGAAAACTTCCTGCTCTCGACGGGAGTCACCGAACGGGAGATACAAAGCATCCGAAGCATCTTCCTTGCCGATTAATAATTTCACACCGCAACACCCCGAAGCGTCGTTTTTTCGCCTCGGGGTGTCTTTCTTTGTTGAAAACAGGATTTCTTTTTCCTTTTTCCTAAACCCCGTTTACAGGGCGGAAAAAACCTGCTATAATAACGGTATCCTCAAAAAGCATAAGGGTGAGACAGATGAGAAAACTGATTTTAACCAGAAGGAAGAGCAGCGTCGCCTCCCTTCTGAGTATGGCGGTATACGCAGAAGATCCCGTTCACGGCGACCGTCAATTTGACGACGTACCCTGCCGTCTGATCGGCCACGTCAAAAACGGAGAAGAAAAAACCTTTTATATCGAAGAATCCGCCCTGCGGATATTCGTGGTCGCCGATAGCCTCGTAAAGGGCAACAGCAGCGATTTCTACCCGATTCCCGCAGGAACTCAGGACGTTTATCTGAGCGGACGCACCTACTACAATCCGGCAAACGGCAACGCCTTCCTCTTTGACGGCGTGACCGACAAGGCGGTGCTGGACCATCGCAAAAAGAAGGTCAAACGCGGAATAATCATCCTTGTCGTTGCCACTATCATCGGTGCCGTCATCGGCTTTACGATGAGCTATTTCGACAAGCCCGATCCAAAGGTCTTTTCCGACTCGGGGTTTGAGATCACCCTGAATGACGATTTCATAAAGGTTGACGAAGACGGCTACGATGTCTGCTACGGCTCGGAAGATGTCACGGTACTCGTTTCGTCCGAAAATATTGCCTCCTCCCACAGGGTTACTAAGGACACTACCCTTACCGAATACGCAAGGATCATAATAGATAACAGCCTTTTTGATCCCGAGCCCTTGATAAAGGAAAAGGACGGCCTCGTTTATCTGGAAACCGAGCTCCCCTCTGACGACGGAATTATGCTCTATTTTATGATCTCCTTTTTCAAAACCGACGACTCCTTCAAGATGGTATATATCTCCTGCGACTCCTCCGAGATTAACGAGCTGCGTACCGAGATACACGACTACGCCCGCTCGGTAAAGTTCACCGACTGAAACGAAATGATGCACCCCGCGTCGGACTGCGCGTCCGATGCGGGGTGTTTTTTTAAGGATTATTTACGGTACCGACAAAAAGAGGCAATCCGTCGCTTCCCGTAATTACGAAAACGAAGGGTCTGTCAAGCACGAAATTCACACGGGTCGAGGGTGGAATTCCCAGGGTTTCGCCCTCTACCGCCGTAAAAGCAGTCGCTTCCACGCCGTCCTCGTCAACCGCCACTCTGACCGAATGGTTAACCTCGGAAATCCGAAGCTCTGCTTCTTCCGAAAGCAGAGTATAGTCCGAAGTATAACTGAAGCTGCGCAAAACGCCCATCTTTTTTAGCTGCGACGAAATTTCCATATCCGAGCTCACGTCGAACTTCGGCAGTTCCAGATCAACCATCACCGTCTTTCTTTTTATCTCACTTCTGCTCGAAACCATCATTGCGAGAGCCTCAGCGTCGGAGAAAAGCTCGTTTAAGGCAACTCCTTCGTCCGGAAGGATAAAATACATACTTCCGCTGTTTGCAAGCTCTTTGGATACCGCAGAGAATTTTTCGCCCCAATAATAGCTCATCTGGTCGCTCGTCTGACACATAAAATCGCAGGTCACGTCGCCGTCGGGTGAGTGAAACGCCTTTTTGACGGTTTTTCCGTTTCGGAAGCTCTCGTTCCATATCGCCTGAAAATACAGCGTCGACGCCAGTACCATCGTCGCGTCCGCGAGATCAAGCTCTTCTACGGAATTTTCAAGATTTCCGCGCGTCTGCTCGTTGAGCCAGAGCTTTATGGCTTCAAGATATTCAGCATCGTGAAAGTCACCCTTGAAGGAGGACGCGTAGTAGTTTTGAGCGAGAAGGTCAAGGGTTTCCTGTTTGTAGGAAAGCTCGTCATTCGACGTCAGCCACAGCGCGTTTGCGAGTATGCTGGTAACGGTGCCGTCGTCATAATAATTTGCATTCCATACGGCGTTTGCCTGCTTGCGAAGCGCCTCGATGCTCTCGCTGCCGAGCAGGTCGAGTATCTCCCGTCTCGCCGCTCCCCCGCTGATCTCTGCCATCAGCGCCAGCGCCATATACAAATTCAAGGGTGAATATATCCGGTTTTCGTTTTCCATTCCCTCAAACATCGTTGACACGGTAGTTTTAAAGAAATCGGTCAGCCCCGCGCCGGCACCGTTGTAGGACCGGCGGACGCCGCGATCATCCATCCATTGTCTCATGGCCGCGGTATCTTTTGGATCGTCAAAGGGGTATTTTGCCATAACGGGATACGTCGCCCGTGCAAGTACAAAGCCGTCGGTGCCGACACCCGAGCCCGGGCTTCGCCACCATCCGCTCCCGAAGACGCCGCCGATGCCGATAGCCAGCACGAGCACCGCCGCAACGGGAATTATCCATTTAAGTCTGCGCGAGTTTTTTGAATATTTTCCGGCGCGCGCCACGAGGGCGGCGTCAACCATTCCTATCGCATCCTGTAATTTTTCGGATCTCATACGAACACTCCTTCCTTTTCAAGACGCTCAAGCAGCTTTTGGCGTGTGCGGAACAGGATCATCTTGACCTTGCTCTCCCCGTAGCCAAATCTCTTACGGATCATATCTATCGAGTCAAAATACCAATATCTCCGCAGGAACACCATGCTTTCATCCTCGGGCAGGGTCTGTAAAAACAGGGAAATAAGCTCCGCGAGCCGCGCCGTATCGACGCTTTCTTCAATGCTTTTGCCCGACGGAATACACTCCTCAAGCTCGGTCAGCGAAATCGCCGTTTCGCCTCCGCCGCGCTTTGCGGCGTTTTTGCGGCGCCAGCGGTCGAGTGAAACGCGCCGCGAAATTGCGCCGAGGAAAGAGGAAAGCAGGCTCGGCCTTTGAGGCGGCATACTGTTCCACGCTCCGAGGTAGGTGTCGTTTTCGCACTCCTGCGCATCCTCGGTATTGTGCAGAATGTTGTAGGCAATCGAGTAGCAATAACGTCCGTATTTCATCCGCGTTTCCCTGATCGCCCTCTCGTCGCGCTGCCAATACAGTTCGACTATTTTCTCGTCAACCACGGTATTCCCTCCCTTTCAAATGTTCCCTTCACCTATCAAGTCGCAAAAACTCCGTCGGCGTCACCGTTTTTTCAAAAATATTTTAACATATTTTCACTGATACCTCAACACCCGAAAAGAAGAAAGGCCCCGCGGGACACCGCGGGGCCTGAGTGCTTATTTTGTATTAAGCTTGCAGCTTAGCGAGCCTTCTTACCGAAGTAAACGGTAACGGAAGCAGCCATAGCAGCGAGGAGGATGGCAACGACGACCATTGCGACGTTGACAGCGTCTCCGGTGGCGGAGCCGGCGAGCCAGCCTCCGGTAACGTCATCGGCAGTGGTAACGAGTCTTGCGCAGGCGATAGCCACGTCGTAAGAGGTGGTCTTGGTAGCACCGTCTACGTTGTGGTGATCGTGAATGCTCATGGTTACGATCTTGGTTCCGTCGTTTTCAACGCTCTTGTTGATACCGACACCGTTGACACGGCGGTCAAAGTCGCCGCTCTCGGGGAACCACAGGGTGATGTTGTTCCAACCGGTCTGGAAGTTCGAGGACTTCTTTCCGCCCTGCGAATTCCACTGGAAGCACCAGTCGCTGATGGAAGTGGGATTGCCGTTTTCTCCGTAGAAGCGAAGCACGAGGTTGTTTACCTGGCTTGCGTCGGAGATCCAGATCCACATATTAACACCGTAATTCTTGAGATTTGCCTTAGCGGCGGTCTCCCAATCGGTGTTCTCGACAGCGAAGGCGAGTCCGGACTTGTCGGCAGACAGATTGACCTTGTAAGCGTCAGCAGAGGGAACGCCCGCAGTGCCGCCCTTGAGGTCAGAGGTCTTTACGACAGAGCCGCTTCCGCCGTTTATGGAAACGAGGTTAGTCTCAGACTTGGCGAGATTAGCCGAAATGATGGTGGTACCAACCTTGTTGGCGTCCTTCTCGGGCTCGACAACGGGCTTGTAGAGGGTGAAGGCGTTGACCTTAACGGTAGCTCCGCCGCCGTTTGCGGGCTGAGCGATAACACGGACGTAGTTGATGTTAGCCCAATCTACGTTACCGGTCATATTGTTTCCAAGGTAATAGTAGTACTTATCAGAGAAGCTCTTGGCGACTGCATGATCGAACTTGTTGTAGGTATCTGCAAGACCGGTGGAATCGTGGAGTTCGAACTCGATCTTATTCCAACCGTTCTTGAGGTCGGCCATGGTTCCGCTGGCCTGTCTCTTGATGTATCTGACGCAAGCGCCCTTGCAATCGTTATCCGAGCTGATCTCCCAG
>JAFTSH010000008.1 GCA_017467405.1 Clostridia bacterium | reverse complement strand
ATTGCATTATCAATAAAAATAAGCAGTTTCATCAATTTGACGAAACTGCTTACGCATTCTATGTAATTGTACTGTTTGGAACGGAGAAGAAGGTGGGCGTATCATCATAACGGTTGCCTCTCTCGTATTCATTACTTGCAAAGACTTGCGAAGCAAGGCTTTCCGCGTATATTATATCATATTTCGAGCGATTTTTCAATAACTATTTAGTAATTTGCTTATAATATTACAAAATAAAAAAGAAAGGCCGCCTCTTCCTAAAGCGACCTTTCCCCAGATGTTCTGTCTAAAATGAGTGCCTCGGGTGTGGGCTCGGGCGGACTCATCGTTATGGACGAGGACAACTGTATGGTTGATATCATCATTATATCACTATGTTGTTGATTTGTGAAATACCAATTTGCTATAGCCGTATTGACTATATTGATATATCTTACTTTGAGAGAGCTTCGTCAATCGCCTTTGCCGCAGTTTTGCCCGCTCCCATAGCGGAAATAACGGTAGCGGCGCCTGTAACGGCGTCACCGCCTGCATATACTGCATTTCTCGATGTCAGACCGTCCTCATTAACAACGATACCGCCGTGGCGGTTAACCTCAAGACCTTCCGTGGTGGATTTAATCAGAGGATTGGGAGAAGTACCGATAGACATAATTACGGTATCAACATCAATGGTAAATTCGCTGTTAGGGATCACTACGGGACGGCGTCTGCCTCGCTCATCGGGCTCGCCAAGCTCCATTCTGACGCAGGTCATACCCGTAACGAAGCCGTTTTGGGGGTCTCTCGCGTCATCGGGGTTGTTATATCCCAGAATTTCGGTAGGATTGCAGAGCAGACGGAACTCGATTCCCTCCTCTTCTGCGTGCTCGACCTCCTCGCGTCTCGCAGGAAGCTCCTCCATCGAACGACGGTAAACGATATATACCTTCTCTGCGCCGAGACGGAGAGCGGTTCTTGCGGCATCCATAGCAACGTTTCCGCCGCCGACGACCGCAACCTTGCCACCCTTCATAATAGGTGTTTCGGGGTCAGCAAGATAGGATTTCATCAAGTTGCTTCGGGTCAAGAACTCGTTTGCAGAGTATACACCCTTTAAGGACTCACCGGGGATACCCATAAAGTTTGGAAGTCCTGCGCCAGAGCCAACGAATACAGCCTCGTATCCCATCTCAAAAAGCTCGTCGATGGTCAAGGTCTTACCGATAACCACATTTGTTTCGATATGAACACCGAGTTTTTTGAGCGTATCGACCTCTTTTGCAACAATCTTCTTTGGGAGACGGAACTCGGGAATACCGTACACAAGCACGCCACCTGCGGTGTGAAGCGCCTCAAAAACCGTTACCTCGTAACCTTTTTTCGCAAGATCACCGGCACAGGTAAGTCCGGAAGGACCGGAGCCCACGACAGCAACTCTGTGTCCGTTGCTTGTTGGTTTTACGGGTTCTTCGGTGCAGAAGGTGTTGTGCCAATCGGCAACGAAACGCTCAAGGCGACCGAT
>JAFTSH010000007.1 GCA_017467405.1 Clostridia bacterium | reverse complement strand
GGAGCCTTATATAACTGCCCGTTTACGGGTTGCAGTACGTGTAATGCGATAATACAATTTCAGTAGTCCCTTTCAGGGACGAAGCCTGTATTAGCCCCTTATAGGGGCTGTGCAAGCCACCGGTTCAACCGGTGGTCTTGATTTTCATATGAAACGAAATCTCCGCCGAAGCCTTTTGCTGCGGCGGAGATTATCAGTCAGGCGCGTTCGGCCTTTTGCTTTTTCTTTTCGGCGCGTTCCTTTTTTCTCATGTCGGTATATTCCTTGAGGGAGCGTATCGCCTGTCCCGACATCGGGATAATGGCGATCAGGTTGAATACCGTCATAAGGGCGATTCCGATGTCTCCGACGCTCCAGACCAGCTCGTATGCCGCAAGTCCGCCGATAAAGAGCATCACGAGGGCGATGATCTTGTAGACGTTCTGCGAAAGCAGGTTGTCACCGAAGACGTAGGCGACGTTGGGTCGGGCGTAGAACATGATACCGATGAAGGTCGAGAAGCTGAAGAGCAGCAGGGTGACGGCGATGAATACAACGCCTGCGTTGCCGAAGTGGTAGTGCATTGCGGTCTGCAAAAGATCCATTCCGCTCAATCCCGAAACGACGCTTTCGGGGACGAGGAGCATTATCATGGCGGTGCAGGTGCAGATGATTATCGTGTCGATGATGACTCCGAAGGCCTGGAAAAGACCTGCCTTTGCGGGATGGCTTACGTCGGCGGCCGCCGCGGCACAGGGCGCCGAGCCGGAGCCTGCCTCGTTGGAGAAAAGTCCGCGCTTCACGCCGTTCATCAGCGCGGCACCGAAGCCGCCCGCCACTACCTGTCTGAGGCCGAAGGCCTCCTTGAAGATACGCGAGAAGACGGCGGGGAGCTGATCTGCATTTTTGAAGATGATGAAAAGGGTGATGCAGAAATAGAAGACGGCCATGACCGGAACCATTATGTCAAGCACCTTTACGGTGGCGTTCTTGCGCAGGATTATCACGGCGGCAAGCGCGACTAAAATCACGGTGGTGACGATCGGGGGGATCTCGAAGGCGTTCTCAAAGGCCGAGGTCACCGAGTTGCTGACGACCTGGCTGACGCCGCCCCAGCAGAGCAGACCCGAGAGGGCGAAAAGAACGGCAATCACGCTGCGGCGCCTTTTCTTGGTCTTGAGGAAGAGCTTGTGTATATAGAGCGCGGGGCCTCCGCGATAGCCTCCGTAGATGGGGTCCTCCTGCTTGTAGATCTGTGCGAGGGTGGCCTCGACGAACGCGGTAGAGGCTCCGAGCAGTGCGGTTATCCACATCCAGAAGACGGCACCCGCGCCGCCTGCCGAGACGGCGGCAACGACGCCGACGAGGTTGCCCATTCCGACCCTCGTAGCGGTTGAAACGATGAGCGCCTGCATTCCCGAAAGGGCGCCCTTTTTACCGTTCTGCTGCTTTTCGACCGAAATGCGGAGCATCTCGGGGAAGCATCTTATCGGAAGCAGCTTGGTGCGCACGGTAAAAAATATTCCCGCGGGAATAAGCAGCAGCACGAGCAACGGTATACCCAGCTTTTCGCCGCCCGGCAGGGGAATCGAGAAAAGATCTCCCCAGAATACGTTGTAAATATAGTTAATGCACTTTTCAAGAACAGCCATATTTTCAATCCTTCTTGACAAACTTTAAGAATAATATATAATGTAAAGTAGTATTTGTCAAATAGATCAAATTTATCGACAGTATTTAATTTGCCTATGAAACGGGAGAAAAGTTATGGATCTCAGAAGCCTTAATACGTTTATACAGGTAGCCGAATCGAAGAGCTTTACGAGGGCGGGGGACAAGCTGGGGTATTCCCAGCCGACCGTATCCTTGCAGATAAAGCAGTTAGAGAGCGAGCTGGGTGTAAGGCTCTTTGACCGTATCGGACATACAGTTACCCTGACCGACAGCGGAAGGCAGGCGCTTCACTACGCCCAGCAGATCTGCCGCGTGTCGGGAGAGATGCTTGCGGGAATGAGCGGAGAGGCCGAGCCAAGCGGTACGGTGCGGCTTGCGATGGCCGATTCGCTTTGCACCCCCCTGATCGTGAAGGAGTTTGCGAATTTCAGGCGCAAGCATCCCAACGTTTCGCTCAGCATTACCACCGCAGGCACCGACGAGCTTTTCAGACTTCTTAACCATAACGAGACCGACGTCGTCTGTACCCTCGACAACCACATCTACAACTCGGCGTATAAGATAATCGAGGAGGAGGTAATCGGGGTGCATTTCGTCTGTTCTGCCGACTGTGAGCTGGCAAACGAGGGCGAAACGGAGCTCGACCGTCTGTTGGAGCAGCCCTTTTTGCTGACCGAAAAGGGTATGAGCTACCGCAGACTGCTTGACGAAAGGCTCGCCGCGGTGTCCAGAGAGATCGCTCCCGTACTGGAGTTCGGCAACGCCGACCTGCTTTGCAGACTGACCGGGGAGGGAGCGGGCGTCTCCTTTTTGCCCGACTACGTGACCGAAAGGGCGGTGGCCGAAAAGCGGCTCGTCCGCCTGAACGTAAAGGATTTTGAGGTAGAGCTCTGGAAGCAGGTCATCTGCCGCCGCGACAAGTGGGTGACGCTGCAGATGCAGACCGTAATGGACTACCTCTCCGCGATTACGCTGGGCTGAATGCGTTGCGCCACCCTTTGCCTGCGCTCGTGCCCGCCGAAAAACGGAAGATGAAAAAGGACAGAGAACCTTGTGCGTTCTCTGTCCTTTTTTCAGAAGGTTGTTACTCCGTTGTAAATATCTTTTGCAGCTTTATCGTCGATCAGTATTGGCAGATACTCTTTCCACTCTTCGCTCGCCTTTTCAAGCTGATTGATAAATTCAGCCCTGAGTTCTCTGTTAAGGTCTGCGCAGAAATTGTAGCCGCCTCCGCCGACTATATATCCGCAATCTGCTTCACCGATCCTGACCGAAACGAAAGACCGATGTACTATTTGCATCGTCCTGACTACTTCCTCGCCCCTCATACACTTTACGGTTATTTCAAGCTTTCCGGAAGAGGTTTTATATCCGGCGCTGTTGGCTGTAACGGTAGCTTTTGCCCAACTTTTCACAAACTCTTGGTCTGTAATATACACCGTCGGAAGGTCGATAGCTTCTCCGGAATGTCCTTCGATGCCGAGGGAGTTACCTGTATACGATACTCTCAGCTCGGTCAGACGCATCATATCCCACTTGTCAAAGGCCATATTCGGCTTGAATTTTTTGGGATTGGGGAATCCGTAAGCAACGAATGGGGTGGAAACCACCATAGCTATGGGTATCAGAGCGATCACAGCAACGAGAACGAAACAGATGCAGAACCGTATCGGATGCCACTCCAAGTGATACCTGAAAAAAGCGCGGAATTTGGATTCCTTTTTCGGCTCGTTAGTAATTTCAGCGGATTTATTTTCCGTCATATAAATACCTCCTTGTAAACGGGATAAAAACAAAAAGCCGCACGGCCTGATTTACGGCTTGTGCGGTCGGTCGATTATAAACGGGAAAGAAACCCTCGGTCGAAGCTTCAGGACTTCAAAGGGCATAAAAGACCGACACGGCAAGCCGCTGAAAAACGAAACGCTTCAATTTCCACGTCGATCACGTCCTCTCGTCCCTTTGCCCAACCGTATTTTACCATAAAAAGGGGTTGCTGTCAACGTGTGCCGTAACAATTCGGGCGGTAAGGGAAAAAACGAGGGTGAAAAAACTCCGCGACGCTATAGCCAAGTGTTCTCAAGGACACGTGGCTGGTTTTATTCGCCTTGTCACGCGAGTGATATTGCCTTCGGCAGTTTTGGGGCGAATAAAATATCACTAAAACCGCAAGGTTTTAATATCACTTTCGTTTGAGATAGGTAAAAGGGTTTTAGGTTCTCCTAACAAATGGGAACTGCCGTACTGGTTCCCTGCTTGTTACGGTATAAGACAAGTAAAAAATCGTTTTGAGATATATTTTACTTTGCAAAATTTATTTTATTTTTTTGAATTGCTTTTCGGGTGATATTTTAAAATGCTTTTGCAAATTGAAGATACTCTCAACGCTTAATTTTTCGGGAAGTTCTCCCCTTTCTATCTTGTTCAATGCATAAATACTAATATTTAAAACATTTGCCATCTCTTTTTTTGAAAGCCCATTCTTTTTTCTTAAATATGCAATGTTATTTATAAAATTAT
>JAFTSH010000006.1 GCA_017467405.1 Clostridia bacterium | reverse complement strand
TAATACAGGCTTCGTCCCTGAAAGGGACTACTGAAATTGTATTATCGCATTACACGTACTGCAACCCGTAAACGGGCAGTTATATAAGGCTCCCCTGTGTAAGGGGAGCTGTCAGCAACGCTGACTGAGGGGTTGTTTTTTATTATTCACTATCACAATCCCTCCGTCACGGCGCTGCCGTGCCACCTCCCTTTACACAAAGGAGGCCGAGGTATTGCGTTATCATATGGTAGGCAATCCTTCTATGGCTCCCCTTGTCAGGGGAGCTGTCATTGAGCTGTGCGAAATGACTGAGGGGTAGTCGTTGCTCAGCCTTTTCTTTGCGCCAATCTTTATTTTCTCTCCCTCAGTCTCGCTACGCTCGACAGCTCCCTCGTCAGAGGGAGCCGCAGTATCGTAGGGGCTGACGTCTAAAATATCGTTTGCGGAGCAAACATATCGAGCCGAAGATACCCCGTTGCCGTTTCGGCAACATATCGCAAATCCCGTCAGGGATTTATATCGCGCGTTGTGTTCGCAAGAACTCACGCATAATCAAAGGGAGGCTTTTTTCTTACTCCGCTATTTTCCTTCCCCCGGTAGAACCGGGGGTTTATTTCCACACCTAAAGGCACCAAGCAAAAAACAGGCCGGAAATTCCGGCCTGTTTTATATCAGATTTTATTCCCAACCCTCGGGAAGTACATCAGAGCCGAACTCGGGATCAAGAAGCGCGACGTCCTCTTCCGAACAAAGGCTTACACACTCAATTTCGGGTTTTACATACTCTTTTTTCATATGTAACCTCCGATCTTATTCTGCCGCAGCAACGCTGACGACTTCGCCAACGCTCTCAAGGCCGAGATCAGTAACGACGACCGAAGCGATGGTGAGGTCAGAAACGTCGGCAATACCGGTGATGGTGATCTTCAGAGTCTTGTCGTTGGTGTAAACCGATGCGACGTGTGCGTCGTCAAAGACGAAGGTGTCGGAGACCGTACCGGTTGCAGTTCCGTCTTCGTAGGCGTACTGCGAGGTGTAGGTGAGGCGGACGCCGAGCTTGAGACCGTTGTCAGCAGCACCGTCACCGAACCACGCGGCGTTGAAGTCGGTTCCGATCGAAGGTCTGAAGGTCAGGGTAACGCTGTTCTCGTCAACAACGGGATCAACCTGCTGCATATTTACGGAGAAGAAGGCATAGCCGTCTCCATCCTCGGAAGCAACGGGAAGCTGAGCGTTCTCGGCGTTGAGGACGAGGTTTTCGGAAGCTACGACAAGGCGTCCTGCCTTATCTGCACTGCTGTCGGCAACTTCGCTGTCCTTGAAGGAGACGAAATAGTGAGCGTTAAGAGTGTTTCCGTTGAGCTCGAGGTCAATGCCCCTGTTGAGCATTACGGAATCGACGGTTGCATCACCGTAGAGAGTGACGGTATCGTTGGCAACAGCATTATCAAAGGCTTCTTCTGCAGTGTCGTAGAAGGTGCCGTTTGAAACTGCGCCGTAGTCGACTACGTACATTGTACCGACCTTTACTTCACTTTTTGCGCCTTCATATACTCTTATGAAATTGATGTCAGATGCATTGGGAGTAGTATTTCCCGGGTTTGTGCCCGCATACCCAAACGTTCCGGCGGGGTTGCCGCTACCGTTTTGATGGGTAATGTCCAAAATCAACTTATTCCATTTACCTGCCTGTAAACCAAACCTCTCTAAATGGAATGTAAACTCACCATCATCGCATCCTTTACCTGTACAGAACTCAAGTTGAGCATTACCGCTAACACCATTCGACGAAACATACAGCCAAACTACAATAAGCTTTCCGTTGAGATTGTGTGATTCGGGCAACACTTTTTGGAATTTAACAACATCGTTTGTTGAGAAAGCACCATAGTTGCCCTCGTAATCTGCAGCTTCCCACACACCAGTGGTAACACCTGACTCCTGGCCGGCAGCACCGACAAGGTACTCTCTGCCGTCCCAGGGCTCCTGAGCGTCTGCAGCGGTAGGAACGATTCTGACGGCTGCAACCGAGAAGGAGCTGGAGGTAGCACCAGTGTCAACGTTTCCGTGGTCGTGAGCAGTCATCTCGACGATACCGGTAAAATCGGTGCCTGAATTGATCTTCCATACGAAGTGATACCAACCGGCCTGCCACTCAGTAATGCCATTCTCGTGGGAGTTGAGCTGGGTTTTATATTTGGTGATTCCGCTTCTTTCGCCTTCCTTGAAGAAGCGGAATACGAGGTTGCTGGCGGTTGCGCCGGTAATGTGTACCCAAGCGTCGAGATAAGCGCCGTTTGCCTTAATGTCGGCTACGGCCGCATCAGAAATGTCCACGGGGAATACCATACCGTCTTTCCAAGCGCTCTCGGACTTGTAGGCCTGAGCCGAAGGAACTCCGGAAACGCCGCCCGTGAGGTCGGCGGTATTGACGACCGAGATGTTAGCCGAGGTTATGGGCTTAACATCGTAAACGTTCTTCTCATCAACTGCGGAAACAAGGGTAGTTCCAACCTCGTTGGCGTCTACGGATATATCCTTGTAGGTAAGCTTAATAGCTGCAACGGCAACGTCGTAAGAATTGCCCGCAGCAAGAGAATGATCGTGGAGACTGATTCCGGTGAGCTTCCAGTCGTACTTGTAAGCGGTCATCGCCGCTCCGTCTGCAGCCTGCCAACCGTTATTGAAGGTCATCGGAACCTGAATATGATTCCAACCGGTCGTGACTCCCATATTACCGTTGGTGCTTCCCTGCCAGACGTAGGTCTCAATGTATCCGTTTCCACTTGCATTGAGAGTGGGGCCTGCGGAACCGTACATACGGAACAGGAGGTTTCCGGCCTTGTCAATATCGGAAACGTAGATCCAAGCGTCAAAAACAAGCTCAGTAGTCTTTCCGCCGAGAACAGAAGCGTCATCAGACGGTGCGGTGAAATGAACGCCGTCCAATTTGTTGGCAATCGTGAACTTATAGGCGGTATCGGGTGCTCCCGTGGGGGGAGTGCCGAGCGTAGAGGTTTCTACTACTTCTACGGTTCCGACGGTAACGCCACCGTCCTTGGTTGCGGTAAGGTCGGTCTTATCCTTGGTAGCAGTTGCAGAAACAAGAACAAATTCATTGACCTTAGCGCTTGCCGAGAAGCCCACAACACACATGGTCGCGAGAATTGTCAGAGCGATCACGAGTGAAACAAGGCTTTTTGCAAAATGTTTCATAGGAATTTCTCCTTTCAGATTATAATCCGGCAATACGCCGAATAAAACACATCGTTATTTTAACATATCCGTGTTGAAAATAGGTATAGAATTCTGCTCAATTTATATAGATTTCTGCTCAACTTTTAGCGAGTGTGTTGAAAGTTCCTGTCCATCCTGAAAACTTCCGCCTTATACACCCGCCGCAAGGGCACCGCAGGGCGGTGAATTGCCGTCGGGGACGTCGGCCCCTACTACCCCTCAGTCATTTCGCACGGCTCAATGACAGCTCCCCTGACAAGGGGAGCCATAGAAGTATTGCCTACCATATGGTAACGCAATTTCTCAGCCTCCCTCTGATTATGCGTTGAGTTCTTGCGAACACAACGCGCGATATAAATCCCTGACGGGATTTTCGATATGTTGCCTTTTAGGCAACCCGATATGCCTTCGGCTCGATATGTTTGCTCCGCAAACGATATTTTAGACGTCGGCCCCTACTACCCCTAGTCATTTCGCACGGCTCAATGACAGCTCCCCTGACAAGGGGAGTAACGGGCCGTCGAGGACGTCGGCCCCTACTTACATTATAATATACGCGCGCGTGAGACAGGACGATTTGCAAGAGCGGGCGTTCTGTGATATAATATCTACGGTGATTAAAATGAAAGAATCAGAAAAAAGGAAAAGCACACGATTGCAAGGATACAATTATAATTCCACGGGTGCATACTTCATTACCATATGCATAAATAACCGTCAGAAAATTTTATCGAGTATTGCCACCGTAGGGGCCGACGTCCCCGACGGCCCGGAGATCCCGCGTGTTGTTCTGACACAAATGGGAGAAATCGCAGATAAATACATCAAACAATTATCCGAATTTTACAAAGACATTGCGGTTGAGGAATACGTTATCATGCCGAACCATATACACGCATTGGTTTTTATAACGGAAGACAAGTCATCGGGGAGGTCTTCCCCTACGGCAAAACAGCATTCGGCCTTATCACGGTTTGTTTCGACCTTCAAACGGTTCTGCAACAAGGAATACGGTCGTAACGTATGGCAACGCAGTTTTCACGACCGCATAATCCGAGATGACGAGGATCGTTGTAATCATCTGCAATACATAAGAGATAATCCCCTTCGTTGGCATGATGACGAATTATATTGTTGATTCCCTATTTGCGAAGGATGGCAATAACGTCGGGTAGCGGGCCGTCGGGGACGTCGGCCCCTACGGAACACGATGGGGTTAATATAACACAAACACCCCCTCGTTTGCACAGCAAACGAGGGGGTGTTATGTGGCGTTGTGTCACTCATGACACAACAGTACGTTAAACTTTCGCTTATTTGTTGAGTGCGAGGTCGACTTCGACGGCGCAGGCAACGGTGGCACCGACCATGGGGTTGTTGCCCATTCCGATCAGGCCCATCATCTCAACGTGGGCAGGAACAGAGGAGGAGCCGGCGAACTGAGCGTCACCGTGCATACGTCCCATCGAGTCGGTCAGACCGTAGGAAGCGGGGCCTGCGGCCATGTTGTCGGGATGGAGGGTACGTCCGGTACCGCCGCCCGAGGCAACCGAGAAATATTTCTTGCCGTTCTCGAGCGCCCACTTCTTGTAGGTGCCGGCGACAAGGTGCTGGAATCTGGTGGGGTTGGTGGAGTTACCGGTGATCGAAACGTCGACCTTCTCGAGCTTCATTACGGCAACGCCCTCGAGGACGTCGTTTGCGCCGTAGCAGCGTACCTTAGCCTTTTCGCCGTCGGAGAAGGCCTTCTCTCTTACGACCTTGAGCTCGCCGGTGTAGAAATCGTACTCGGTCTCAACGTAGGTAAAGCCGTTGATTCTCGAGATAATATAGGCGGCGTCCTTTCCGAGGCCGTTGAGGATTACGCGCAGGGGAGCCTTTCTGACCTTGTTGGCCTTTCTGGCGATTCCGATTGCGCCTTCAGCGGCGGCGAAGGACTCGTGTCCTGCGAGGAAGCAGAAGCAGTCGGTCTCTTCGCGGAGAAGCATTGCGCCGAGGTTACCGTGGCCGAGGCCGACCTCGCGCTGCTCTGCGACGGAGCCGGGGATGCAGAAGGCCTGAAGGCCGATTCCGATGGCGGCAGCAGCGTCAGCGGCGGTCTTGACTTCCTTCTTGATAGCGATTGCGCAGCCGAGAGTGTAGGCCCAGACAGCGTTCTCAAAAGCGATGGGCTGAACTCCCTTAACGAGAGCTTCAACGTCAACGCCCTTGGAAAGGCAGAGGTCTCTTGCGGCTTCGAGATTTGCGATGCCGTACTCGGCAAGGCACTTTTCGATCTTGGACATTCTTCTGTCCATACCTTCAAACGTGATAGCCATTACAGTTTACCTCCCTTTCCTTATTCTTCACGCGGATCGATGTACTTCGCAGCACCATCGAATCTGCCGTAGTTGCCGGTGTTCTTCTTGAGGGCCTCTTCGGGAGCGACTCCGTGGCGGATGTCCTCAAGCATTTTGCCGAGTCTGATGAACTCGTAGCCGATTACCTCGTTGTTCTCGTCGAGAGCCATTCTGGTGACGTAGCCCTCGGCCATCTCAAGGTATCTTACGCCCTTGACGTTGGTGGAATACATCGTTCCGACCTGTGAACGGAGTCCCTTGCCGAGGTCCTCGAGGCCGCCGCCGATGGGAAGACCGTCCTCCGAGAAGGCGGACTGGGTACGGCCGTAGGCGAGCTGCTTGAAGATCTCTCTCATTGCAACGTTGATAGCGTCGCAGACGAGGTCGGTGTTGAGGCACTCGAGAAGGGTCTTACCGGGAAGGATCTCGGCGGCCATTGCGGCCGAATGGGTCATGCCCGAGCAGCCGATCGTTTCAACGAGAGCTTCCTCGACGATGCCTTTCTTGACGTTAAGGGTGATTTTGCAGGCGCCCTGCTGAGGAGCGCACCAGCCGATGCCGTGCGAAAGACCGGAGATATCGCTGATCTGATAGGATTTTACCCACTGGCCCTCTTCGGGGATGGGTGCCGGTCCGTGATGCGGTCCCTTGGTGACGCAGCACATCTTTTGCACTTCATGTGAATAGTTCATAATTACTCCTTTGCTCCGGCAATAGTATTTTAATTAGGAAACTGCCTTCGCCGGCATGGCAGAAACATACATTATAAATTATAATACCCCTTGTCAGAAAATTCAAGCCAAAAGACGGCAAAGAGCGAGAAAATTTAATATCTTTCGCGAATAACGGGGTAACGGAGAAAAAAACTCGGCAAAAAACGAAATTTTCGCTTGACAAATCGGAATAATATTATATAATAGATAACGCCGTTGGGGAATGGTGTAACGGTAGCACTGCAGACTCTGACTCTGCCTGTTGGGGTTCGAATCCCTGTTCCCCAGCCAGAAAAAAGCACTTGCGAAAGCAAGTGCTTTTTTAACTAAATCCACCCTTGCGGGTGGGTGAAATCACTTTGTTATGAAATCCAGCATCGCTGGATGAAATCCGCCTCGACGGCGGAAGGGTGGATTTAATTTCATCTGAGGCAAAGCCGAAGATTTCATCAGCGTTAGCTGATTTCATCCTTGCTACAGCAAGGATTTCATTTTTATACAAGCGTTCGAATTCATACGCAAAAACGGCAAAAATATCTTTTTCGTAGCCCATAGACAAAAAACAAGACCCGTCAAAAGACGGGTCTTGTTTTTTTATTTGCAACACGGGGTCGTTCGTTACATTCTACAGAATATTATTTATTTTCTACAAAAAAGATGTTCTGAGTTATTGAATTTGATACGGTATTGTTTTATAATTACTTTATATTTTTCCAACTCATCAAAATGAACGGAGCGGATAAAAAATGCAAAAAGCACAACAGATAATCAACGAGATCAAAAAGGTTATCGTCGGTAAGGACGCACAGATCTCAAAGGTCCTTATGACGGTACTCGCCAGAGGTCACATACTTATAGACGATATTCCCGGTGTCGGTAAGACCACCCTCGCACTTTCCTTCTCGAAGGCGGTTGCTCTTGACTACCAGAGAATTCAGTTCACCCCCGACGTTATGCCCTCTGACGTCGTCGGTTTCTCGATGCTCAACAAGAAAACCAACGAGTTTGAGTACAAGCCGGGCGCTGCCATCTGCAACCTCCTGCTTGCCGACGAGATCAACCGTACATCCTCCAAGACTCAGGCTGCACTTCTCGAGCTCATGGAAGAAGGCAAGGTCACGGTCGACGGTGTTACCCGCGAGCTTCCCAAGCCCCACATCGTCATTGCTACCCAGAACCCCGTCGGTTCGGCCGGTACCCAGCTTCTCCCCGAGTCGCAGCTTGACCGTTTTGCAATCAGACTTACGATCGGTTATCCCGACCTCACCAGCGAGATGCGCATGATGCGTGACAGACGCGGTGCCAATCCTATGGATACCATCGTTGCGGTTGCCTCCAAGGAAGACCTTCTTGCGATGCAGAACGAGGTCGATGCGATCCACCGTTCCGACGCCGTTTACGATTATATGGCACGTCTTGCCCGCGGCACCCGTGAGAATCCCCTCATCTCCTGCGGTCTCTCCCCCCGCGGACTTATCACCCTTTCCAACATGGCGGCCGCCTGTGCCTACATGAACGGCAGAAACTACGTCACTCCCGACGACGTGCGCTTCGTCTTCACCGACGTCTGCGCTCACAGAATGGTAATGAGCCCGCAGGCCAAGCTTTCGGGCGTTACTGCCGATGCGGCGCTTGAGAAGATCCTTGCCTCGGTTCCCGTGCCGAAGATTGTCACCCAGCAGTGACGGGAGCTCCGCAAAATGAAGAAGAATCGTATTTTTTACGCAGTATTTTATCTGTTCGTTCTGATATTCTTCTTTTTCTTTGAAGACTACATATCGCTCGTACTGCTCTCGGTTGCGACCGCAGTACCGCTGATCACCGTATTCATCACGGTTTACACCTCAAAAAGGATTCAGCTCAAGATCTCTACCGACAAGCTGCTTGCAAAGCGCGGTGATACGGTAAAATTCCTGATCTCGGCCGTAAACTACTCAAAGTTGCCGGTGCCCTTCGTCAAGGTTGATTTCTACTGCCGCAGCTTTTACGAGGCGGACGAGAAAAACGAGCAGCTGATGCTTTCGATCCCCGCGTCGGACGTTGCACAGACCACGATCGCCGTCAAGTGCGAGCGCTGCTGCATCGCCGAGCTTCGCACCTTTAAGTTTACCGTGACCGACTATTTCGGACTTTACTCGGTGACCAGAAAGGCGGAGCTTGCGGTTGAGACGACGGTTCTGCCCAAGTGCGTCCCCCTGAACGTCCCGATGGATTTCAAGGAGATCTACTCGGCAGAGAGCGAGATCTTTTCAAAGAAAAAGCCGGGCGATGACTGCTCCGAGGTCTTCCAGATCAGAGAATATCGCGACGGCGATAATATCAGACAGATCCACCATAAGCTGTCGAACAAGCTCGACAGGCTGATGGTAAAGGAATTCAGCATGCCGGTGCGCTCCGCCGTTTCGGTAATTGCGGAATTTTCGATCGACGAGAACGACGAGGATGCGCAGGGCGTTGACACCATGCTTGACATCCTCTACTCCCTCTCCGACCGTCTTAAAGAAAGCAATATGTCCTTCACCCTGTGGTGGTATGACAGCGTTGAGGAGCGTCTGGCGAACAGCATGATCACCGACGACTACGATATGTTCCTGTTCATACGCACCCTGCTCCGCCGCCGTCCGTCGGTCGGCCTTGCAAGGACTATACGCGAATACAACCTTACGCGCACTCCCGAACCGAGCGAGCATATCTTCTACGTTACGCCCATGCTTGACATCAACGAGATCGGCATCATCATCAACGCGCCCCAGCCCGACAAGGTGACGGTGCTTTACACGGGTGATGAGGAGACCGATATGCCGGGTATTGCGCACATTACTCCCGATACGGTCAGCGACGTCTGCACCTATCTGGCCTGAGAGGAGGACGACTGAATGAAAAATGAAAAAGATACAGTAACGCCCTCCGAAGTCAATACCGACAAAAAAGAGAAAAAGGCCAAGAAAAACGATTCCGGTGCTCCCAAGGCGCGCTTCGGTTTTCACAAGAGTTTTTCGATCAACACCACCGTCAGGAGTCCCCTGCTGACCCGTTCGCTGATGTGTCTTGTCAGCGTCTTCTCGGTGCTTGGCTCGATCGGATGCTTCCTGACAACTTTCAACCCCTACGCCACGACCTACGATACCTACATCGGTGACGACTACGCCGGACTGCTTTATCTGGCGGTCATAGTTATGTCGGCGGGCTTCTACCTGATGTTTGCCTCACGCAGCATTGCGAAGTGGATTCCCTGGACCGTCACGGGCGGTGTCGGCGTTCTCGGAATTGCTCTGAGTGCTCTTTCCCAGTTCAAGGGCTTCGTAATACTGCTTAACCGCGTGTTCTTCGTTTACAAGGACAACGGTTTCGGAAGCTTCGGTAAATTCAAGGTTACTTCCGCAGGCTTTGACAACGGACTTGCGCTTTTCGTCGCTCTGTTCACGATTTCCTTCGTCATCTCGGCACTCGTCGGATATTTCCTTGCAAGAACCGGTTCGGTATTTCTGCCCATGCTGGTCACCCTTCCGCTGGTGCTTGTCGGTGCGCTCTTTGATCTGCCCCCGTCGCGTGCGATGTTCCTTCTGGTCATTGCCGCGTACATGGTGCTCTTCTCGGTAAACGCATCGGCCGAAAGCTTCGCTTCGGGACGCGCACGGCGTGCCGCCAGACGTGATTCCTCGGTCAGCTTCAGCCCTGCAAAGAGAAGATACGCTCTTACGGGCGGAAACTACGCCACCAAGGGTAAGGGACAGCAGACGGGTATCATCCTCGTTTCCTCGCTGCTCGTTTTCGCGATACTGAGCATCGCCTGCCCCTCTTCTACCTATAAGAAGAACGAGACCATCAACCAGATAGGTATCGGCATCAGCGAAGGCATCGAGGATCTGCGCAAGCTCATCTTTGAAGAACCGGTTCAGCTCACCAAGGGCGATCTTTCAAAGGCGGGAGATCTTGATTTCACCGGAAAAACCGTCCTTAAGATCAAGACCGACGCCTCCTCAACGGGTGCCGTCTATCTTAAAAACTTCTCCGGATCAAACTTCAAAAACGGCGGTTGGAAGGAGCTTTCCTCCACCTCGAAGTCGAGGTATACCGTTATTTCCCGCACCTATGATTTTATCGGATTTTTCTTCCCCTCAGACTACGCCTCAAAGGTAACCGCTACCAGCAAGGTCGAAAGGGTAAATCTCGATATTATCAACGTTGCCGCCGATACGAGCACCTTCCTTACCACCTATAACGCAAACGCCAATAACGATTACCTTGAGCTTACGAAGGGTGTCACCGACGGAAATCTTCCTGCGGAGGATATTGACGATACCCGTCATTACGAGCTCGACTACACCTATTTCTCCTGGTACAACGTAACCAACGACGTCTGGCCCTACGGCGACGTAGTTGAGGCAACCGAGGAGGAAGAGGACGCCGCTCCGGACTTCAATTCGATGTATCTTGCCGATCTCTATACCCTCGGCCTGCGTACCTCGAAGGCAACCGTCGAATACAAGGAGACCGAGGCTCTGTACAGAAGCTTCGTTATGAACGCCTACACGGTGCTTCCCGAAGGAGATCTCAAGGCGCTTATAACCAAGGCTGCGGCCGGTGCCGTTGAGATCGGCGGACGTCCCCCCGTTCTTTCCGACGAAGGCCACGAGCAGTACACCAAGATCAACGGTGAAGACGTACTCAAGGAGTTCTACATCACCAGCGATCCGATAACCGACGTGTTCGGCTCATACGTTGACGAATACATCAACTACGCCTGTCTGGCCGTCAGGGAGTATCTTGCAGAGAACTACACCTACACCCTAAAGCCGGGTGCGACCCCCGAAGGCAAGGATACCCTCGAGTACTTCCTCAAGGAGAACAAGAAGGGCTACTGTATGCACTTCGCATCGGCCGCCACACTTATGCTCCGCGAGATGGGTATTCCCGCGAGATACGCCGAGGGATACATCTTCTACACGCCCGACCTTGAGATAGACGAGGACGAATACTATCAGGTGCCCGACTCCAGCGCACACGCATGGGTAGAGGTATATCATCCCGGTTACGGCTGGGTACCCTTTGAGGTAACCCCCGGATTCGGCTCAAGCGGTGCCCGTGAAGGCCCCAACGAGGGCAACGAGTCTTACGGTACCGCCCGTCCCGAGATAGATCCCGACGATTATCCCGAGCCTGACTATGAAGAGGATCTTTACGAGGAGCCTCCCATGGACGATACCCCCGTTATACCTCCCGTTGAGAAGTTCGACTTCACGGGAATCATCATTGCGGGAGCGGTCGTCGTCGGTCTTGCAGCTCTCGTCGGTCTGCTGCTGCTGATACGCAGCGCGGTTATCGGGAGACGAAGGCGAAGGATCGCATTCAGCGGACCTAACCAATCGGTGCTGTACGCCTACAAATATCTTTTGAAGGCGTTGAAGTTTGCAGGTATGCGCAAGTCGCCCTGCGACGGCTACGGAGAGTACGCACAGCGTTGTCTGGAGAAATTCCCCGTGCTCGGCAACCGACTCAACGAGCTTACGAACGGCGTACTTAAGGCCGGCTTCTCGCTCGAAGGTCTTGAGAAGGAAGAGGCTGAGCTTATCACCGTCGGCGTCTTCGACGCGGTAAACGACCTGATCGGCTCACTCAAGGGCTTTACGAGATTCGTTGCAAAATATTTCAGATTCCTTATCTGATAACGCCAAAATAAAAGCCATCGGTTTGACCGATGGCTTTTTATTGTGCGGAAAGCAGTCGTCATACGTTCCCTGCCTCAAACGAACATAAACCGCGGCACCCTCAAAAGAAGGTGCCGCAAGGTAAAATATCCGTAATTATTCTGCGGGCTGATCCTTGTCGATGGGAGTCTTTCTGATAAAGAGGACTCCGAGGGTGTAGGGTCCGCAGTGGGTGGAGATGGTGCAACCGGCGGAGGCTTCAAGCACCTCGTCGAAATCGGCAAGCGACTTTACGAGCTCAACGGCGTTCGCTACTATCTCGGGCTTTTCACCGCAGGTGTGGGTGACGAAGATTCTCGAAGTGTCGATGTCGTCGACGTTGACGATACGTGAACGTATGTACTCGGGAATTACGTTAGCGATGTTACCGCGGAACTTCTTGTGTACGCCCATCTTACCGCCGTGAACCTCGATGCAGGGCTTAAGCTTGAGAAGGTTTGCACCGAGCTTTGCAACGGCCGAGCACCTTCCGCCCTTGTGGAGATTGTCGAGGGTGTCGATTACAAACGAAGTGTCGACACATTCGGCAAGTCTTCCGATCTCGTCGGCGATCTCCTGAGCCGTCTTTCCCTCGTCTCTCAGCTCGCAGGCCTTCATAACGAGAAGAGCCATTCCGGAGGAGAGGTTTTTGGAATCGACGATGTGCACGCCTTCAAGCTCCTCTGCCGCAAGGCGGGAGTTTGACTGCGAAACCGAAAGGCCGGAGCTGAATCCGATATGAACGACCTCGCTGCCGTCGGCAAGAGCCTCGCCGAAAAAGTCGAGGTATTCGCCGATGCTCACTGCGCTGGTCTTGGCAAGCTGACCCGTGCTTGCGGTGTAATCAAAAAGAGTCTTCTGACTGATCTGTACGCCGTCATCCTCGTATGTGGTGTCACCGAGTGTGACGTGGAAGGGCATTACCGTAACATCATACTTCTTTACAAGTTCGGGGGACATATCGCAGGGACTGTCGGTAGTTATCCTTACTTTGCTCACGATGTGTTCAATCCTTTACAAAAAGATATAGATCTGCAGGATGTATTCTAACATATCTGCAGATCTTTTTCAATCGGTTTTTGGGCAATAGAGCCTTATTGTAATAAAAAGCGTCAGGATTGCAGGGTTTTAAGGCGGTAAAATTCGCCTTTTTTCTTCATAAGCTCCTCGTAAGTACCTATTTCAACGCAACGTCCGCCGTCGAGAACGGCTATTCTGTCGGCGTTTCTGATGGTTGACAGGCGGTGCGCGACGATGAAGGTCGTGCGGGTGCTCGTAAGGTTGTCGATTGCCGTCTGTATCTCACGTTCGGTTACGGTATCGAGTGCGCTCGTTGCCTCGTCGAGGATTATGACGTCTGGATCTCTGATTATGGCTCGGGCGATCGATATTCTCTGACGCTGTCCGCCCGAAAGCCTTCCGCCGTGCTCGCCAATCCTTGTATCTATTCCCTGCGGCAGCGAGGCGACGAGCTCCTCAAGGCAGGCCGCCCTGACGGCCTCTCTTATCTGTTCGTCCGTAACGTTTTTAAGTCCGTATGTAATATTGTCCCTTATCGTGCCCGAGAAAAGTATGCTCGTTTGCGGAACGACGGCGATATGCGCCCTGTAACTCTTGAGATCGATCTCCCTCATATCGGTGCCGTCGAGAAGGACGCTGCCCTTGTCGGGAAGCATAAAGCCGATTATCATATTGAGAACGGTGGATTTTCCCGCTCCCGAGCCTCCGACGAGCGCTATCGTCTCGCCTGCCCTTACCTTAAGGTCAAGGCCGTTTATAACGTGGGTTTCCTCGTCGTAGGAAAAGTGCACGTCCTTGAACTCGAACTCACCCTTTACCGAATCGAGCTGCTTTTTACCCTCGTTCTCTTCGATATTATGTGCGGCGAGTATCTCACCGATCGAGCTGACCGACTCAAGTCCGCGGTTAAGGGTGGGAAGAAGTCCGATCAATCCCGAAACGCTTCCGACTATGGTCGAAAAATAGCTCTGATACAGAACGATGTCACCGACCGAGATCTTTTTATAAAACGCAAGCAACGCCGTTACCGCCAGACAAATGGTCTGGAACACGGTGAAAACCACCCACGTAGAGGCACCGAACAAGCCGTTTACGGTATCGACCTTATGGCCCTTTTCGGCAATACGGCTCATTTTGTGGGTCATCTTTTTGATCTCGCTGTCCTCAACGGCGTGAGCCTTGGTTACGGGAATCAGCTCAACCATATCCATAACGTCGGCCGAAGCTTTTTCCGCGGCTACGCGGAATTCGTGGTTACTGCTGTTTATCTTTTTACCGAAAAGCCGCATTATAATTACAGCTGCGATGGTGGAAACCACAAAGAAGCCGAATACCAACAGGCTCTTGGTAATCGTGACCGACACGGTAATTACGATATTCAGTATTATTGCCATAAGGGAGACGAAGACCTGCGACGCAAGGCCTTCGACCGCCTCAACGTCACGCATTATCTTACTCTGAATTCGTCCCGACTCCATTTCCTTTGAGAAGCTGAGCGAAAGCTGCTGAAGCTTTCGGACGATCGCACCGCGCAGTCCTGCCTCAACGCTGCGGTTGGCAAGCGAAAGAAACTTGGTGTGCAGATAGGTGGTGTAAACGTTTTGGAATACCAGCACCAGCACGACGGACACGTTGATTATTATCCTTCTCAGCGCCGCATCGCCGCCCACCGTTGCCGCGTCGATTATATTGGCGGTGGTGATGGGTATTACCCACTGCGGCAAAGTCTTTACGATATAGAAAAAGCAGGCCAGCACGATCTCACGGACACGGTTTTTATACAACTTCAAAAGGGTGCCGAGTGACCCTTTCTTTTCGGAGGCTGTATAGTAGTCTATGAAATTCTGCTCCTGCTTAAGAATATCTTCTTCGTCAAAAGCCCCCTGCTTGGGAGGAGGAGTAAACAAGTGTTTGTACTTGTCTTTAAGCTTCTGATTTATTTTTCGTTTTAGCATGAGTATCACCTCATCTGAACGATTTTTGTGTATTATAGCACTACGGACGAAAAAGTCAATCCCTATTTCGATTTTTAGATTGTTTATTTTTTAACCCATTCATTTCCCTTGTCAAACGCATAAAACTGTGTTAGTATTATTGAAAATGCTTGTAAAAGCGCGGGGTGAAAAGGATGAAAAAGCTCAAACTTTTGTTTTGTATTCTGTTATCTTTGACAATGCTTTTCTCGGTCACTGCCTGCGACGGAGAAAACGAGTCTTCCTTAGTCAGCGAGATCACGTCGACCGACGAATCCGAAGAAGGAAAAGCGGACGACTCGGTTGAATCCGACACGCTGCACCTTTCGGTCGAATTTGCAGATCCCGACTCCAACCGTATAGCCTGTAAGATCACGGCCTGGACCGAGAACAAAAAAGAGGCGGGTACCTACGCTCTCAGCTTTGCCAACGAGGACGGTGCCATCAAGACCATTGATTCTATAGCGACGATGACGCTGAAGGCAGGAGAGGAAAACAAGGTTTCGATCGAGCCCTTCAACGATCTTTGCATTGCCCCCGCAGGTGCCACGAGGATCGCACTCTGCAGAATAGGCAAGGTGTATTCGTCGGTCAAGCTTCCCCAAAGCAAGCTGCGCACGGGCTCCTCTAAGGGACGCTTTGCTATACTTTCGGACGTTCACATGATCAACGACAAGGACACCACCGGACACAACGGATATTTCGATCTTAAAAAGGCCTTTGAGTGCATCAAAAAGGCGGGCGGTGTTGAGTACGTCTGCGTAACGGGTGATATCGGGTTTGACTCCACCGAGGAGGAGATCGCTCTTTTCGCAAGGCAGCGCGACAACTACTGTTCGGTCCCCGTATACGCCGTAAGAGGCAACCACGACAAGAAGATGGACTCCGCAATGTGGGAAAAGTATATGGGCAACAAGCCCAACTTCTCAAAGGAGATCAACGGCGTAGGCTACGTATTCCTCTCGCTCGACGACACCGTAAACAACAACGTTGAGACCGATAAGGAGCACGCGACCGCAATGGATTGGGTCGAAAAGGAGGTCGCAAAATACGGCAAAAAGGGAATGCCCGTTTTCCTCTATATGCACTATCCTATTCCCGGCGAGGCAGGACTTATTCCCGGATCGTACTACGGATTTTCGGAAAGTTGCACCGAGGACGATCGCATCGTTGCACTGATGAAGAAATACGACAATATGGTAGTATTCAGCGGACACACTCATTTTGATTTTGAATCGCAGAAGACCTATAAGGATATCATGGTCAAGAAGCTCGCGGGCTCAAATTCCTACACGGTGCATATCCCCTCCAACGCATATACGAGAGACTACAAGAACGCCACCGACACTTCGGGCGGACAGTTCTATATTGCCGAATACGCAAACAAAAAGCTGATACTTACCGGTATCAACACAATGAACGGAAGGACCTCGGCGCTCGGGTGCTACGAGATAGACCTCGGCGCCTGACGATAGGTACGACAAAAGCTCAGATCAGCGTGACGTTCACGGACGATAACGCTGATCTGAGCTTTTTTCAGGTTAATGATATTAAAAGGCGAGCTTCCAGCGGTAGCTTTGCATATCCACCCTTCCGTCGGGGAGAAAGCCGACGCCCTCGTTTTCGAGAAGCTGACGCTGTACGTCGGGACCTCCGAAGGCGAAGCCCGGGGAAACGCTGCCGTCCTTCATAACGACGCGGTGACAGGGTATCGAGGAGGGATCGGGATTGACGTGAAGCGCATAGCCAACCACCCTTGCCCATCGGGGATTTCCCGCAAGGAGTGCGACCTGACCGTAGGACGCCACTCTCCCCTCCGGGATCATCCGAACGACGTCGTATATTGCCGAAAAGGTGCTTACCTTTTCGTTGCCCTTTTCTCTTTTCATAGCATCACTCCGTTAATATTTTGACCGACGAGCCGCAAAATATCAGCGCTTACAGGCTTCGCAGTCCTTTCGGATAATGATTTTTGAGATAGCCTGAAACGGCCTTGCCGCCTCCGAGAGGACATCCGTCGGCCAGCACCGCCGTCCAGCCGTCGGGTGAATCGGTATAAAATCCCTCGCCCGAGAGATATTTGGCCATTGACGGATCCGACGAGGCAAGCTCGGTCTGTCTCACGAACTCCCTTCCCTTGCAGGAAAAAAGCTGGTGGTGCGGTTTCAAAACCTTTCCTGCCACCGCTCCGACCGTAACGCCGCAGGCAAAAGCACCTTTGGGAACCGGAAATGCGGGCGGCGGGATAACGACCGAGTCCTTGTACGCACGAAGCTCGTACCGTCCGCCGTTCAGATTTTCGCAAAGAAAGCTCTCTGCGGCGGATTTTACGTTGGCAGGAGGAGCGGTCAGGCAATCGGTATAGCAAAAGCTGCCCGTATGGCCGCAGCATTTTCTGAGCAGTGCCGCAAACTGACCCTCGCCTTCCGAAACGAAGGGGTAAAATCTGCGCGTAAGTGACATATCCCGACCGTCGACGTCAACGCCCGGCAGGGTTGCGCTTACCGCCTCCTTTGAAAAGGGGCAAAGCTCAAATTCGGGGTGACGGTCAAGGAAGGCAGATACCTGCTTCTCGTTTTCCTCGAGTGAGAAGGTACAGGTCGAAAAGAGCAGATAACCGCCCTCGGCGGTACACGAGGCCGCATCGTCGAGAATTGCGGCTCCCCTTTCGGCGCAAAGCGCGACGTTTTCCTCACTCCACTGTGCCGCGGCATCGGGGTTTTTACGGAACATTCCCTCTCCCGAGCAGGGGACGTCGGCGATCACAAGATCGAAAACGCTGTCGAAGAGAGAGGCTATCCTCCCCGTGTCGGCACAGGTGACGACGGCGTTCGGAATACCCATCCGCTCGATATTTGACGCAAGAATTTTCATCCTTGAGGGAACGATCTCGTTTGAAACGATTACACCCGAGTCGGACAGCCTTGCGGCGGCCTGCGAGGTCTTTCCTCCGGGTGCGGCGCAAAGATCGAGGATCAGCGAAAAACTGACGTCCTGAGGAACGGCCGCGACGGGAAACATCGCCGAAGGCTCCTGCACGTAAAACGCACCCGCGTGATGCAACGGAAGATTGCCCACTCCGTCGTACGAAAACAAAAATCCGTCGGGACTGAAATCCAGCCTCTCCGTTTCAAAGGGCAAAAGCGCAGCCAGCCTCTCACGGTCCGTCTTAAAGGGGTTTGCGCGCAGGGCACGCACCGCGGGACGCTCCATTGCCTCGGCATAAAGCGGATACCGCTCACCGAGCAGCGCCTTCATCCGCATTTCAAACTTTTGGGGTAAATTCATCGCTTGTCTCCTCAGTATATCCGATAGGGTAACTATATCATAATACATCCGTCACAAAAAGTAAACCTAAAAGCTTGCGTAAATCAAGAGGATCCGAAGCCAAAACCTCGGATCCTCTTGATTTTGTTATTCTTCAAGAACCGTCAGCACGTCAATATAATACGCGTTTTTGATCTTGACGTCGATTATTTTTCCTTCAAACCAGCACTTAAGGTCTCCGGAGTAGTATCCCGAATCGCCGTCGGGATCTGCCACGAAATAGACGCAGGTCTGGGAAACGTATCCTACATGCTCCTTAAAGTAGGAAACCTTTTCGTCGATATCGTACCAGCGGTGTCCGTCGTAGAGCGCCATTTTACAGCTGTCCGTATCGGGATCGTAATCGCCCAAGGTAACCATTCCGTCGGTGTTTCCGTAGGGGCAGGGTAAAAATCCGAAGGCGTTGTGAGACACGGTCTGTCCGCTGCGTATTATATTTCCCGCCACGTCGACCTCACCGTCAAAATACAAGGGCAAACCGTTTCCGCCGAGGCCGAAAAGCGAAAATCCCTCATAGTCCTTCAACCATTTACCAACGGAGGAGCCGTCGGTAACCGACCGCCAGGAATCGTACTTCTCCTCTTCGGCATCGGGTTTTGTAATGGCATAGATAATATCGCTGTCAGGAAGTATAACCACGCTGTGCACGGGAGCCTCGGTGTCGGGATTTATGGCAATCGCCTTATCCTTATACACAAGCCTGCACTCACCGTCTGCACCTCCCGTGCGCACGGCGAGCTTTCCGCCGATTCCCTCCGCATAGAGCGTTTCGTAGTAATCGGTCATCACCTGCGTGGACTTGTTTCCGTCGCAGTAATAGAGGGCACTGCTCTCAAATACGTAGAAATCCTCATATCCAAGCTCATAGCCCTCGGCAAATCCGAGAAACATACCCGAGTAATAGGCAACGTAAGCTTCGGTCATCTCGAAAAGCGCCTTCATAAGTCTGCTTCTCTCTGTTTTCATACTGTTTACGTTGTAGTAACGGATCAGTTCGGTGATCGTCCAATCCTCTTTTGCAGAGGGAATATCCTCGAGATATTTGCTGATGTCATATTCGCCGTCGGTCAGATCGTTGGCTAAGGCCGACTTATATTCATTCTCTTCGGTAGAACCGTAGATCCCGAAGGCTCCGTAACGGTAACCCGACATGACGCCTGACATATAGCCTTCCTCGTAGCCGTATCCCGGACTGTTTCCGTAGGACGACAGATAGGCGTCCTCAACGTCAAACCAATCGCATATAAAATCGGCGAGCTTATCCTGATCATTCTCGTAAAGGTAGAGGTATATCTCTGCGAAGCTGTCCGCCCCGTTATCCTTTCCAGCAATCGTGGTATTGCCGTCTTTGACGGTTGATTTCACGTATTTGGTTCTTTTGAAATCCTCCGACCTTGCGGCTTCAAAGCAGATGTCGTCGTCAAGGCTTCCTCTCGGAATATACGGTCTGTCGGAGTAATAGAAGCTGCCGTCCTCGTTAGTTGCAACCAGACTGCCCTCAACGGCAACCGTAACCGGCTTAGTGTCGTCGGGTCTGACGCACTTATAGGCGCCGTCCTTGGTATAATATAAGGTTCCGTCATAACGGAAGTGGGACTGTACCGCCACGATATTTGTATCTATCAGTTCGCTACCGCCGTCGGTCACACGGTAAAGATCTTTTACGGCGTCCGAAGGCACGTTATCATCTATCCAATCGAAATTCGACAGAACGTAGTGTACCAGGGAACCGTCTTCCGATACGTAGAACTCGGTTACTTCTCCGTCATGAACGGTGTTTACAAGCCTCTCAGTGTTCTTAAAATCATTTATACACAACACACCGGTTGAAACATAATACGCCGTTCCGTTTTTATCGAGCTTAAATTCATCCACTTGATGCTTTAAGGTAACGGCATCCGAAACGCCCTTTTCGGTCAGGTCGCGATAACAAAGCTTTAAGCTGTTTTCTTCTTCATATTCAAGATAGAAAAACCTTTTGCCGTCATCGGACATACGGTACGGAGTGACGCCGCTGCTGATCGTTTCGGACAAAACGTCGGTCTCGAAATTTTCGGAAATCAGATAGCGTGAGCCGTTTTTGCCGTTTATCAGATAGAGCTTATCGTCATCGGTAACGCAGACCACGTAGACGTCTTGTACGAAATCCCTCTCGTATTGCTCCGAAACCTTCGCAAAGCCGAACGCCGTTCCAAAGGTGAGCGCCGCAACGAGCAGCAGCGATACGGCACAGATGACCGTAGCTTTGATCCAGGTCTTTGACGGCTTTTTCGTCGGCTGCACCGAAGTCTCACCGACCTGCGGCTCTTTCAGCAGATGATGATCGGCGTCGACTTCGGGGGGCAGCTGCGTTTCTGCCGACAGCGGACCGTCGACAGACATATATGAAGGTGCTTGTTCTATCGGCTGATCGGCCGAAACGTTAAGATCCGACCCTGCTTCGGGGGTCGAAATCACGGGAGCTGCACAGGGTTCGCCGCAGATCGGACAAAGCTCTGCTCCGTCGGGGACAGGATTACCGCATTTGTTGCAAAACATCTTCATTCCTCCGTTCATCTTTACTCAATCATCCTCACGCCGTATACCGGAGAGGGTGTATTTTTTTACAATTTAAGAATACCATATTACAGCCCCCGACACAAGAATTTTTTTGTAAATAAGTCCCACTTTTAACAAAAAATTACGGAGCATCAGAAGAGATGCTCCGTTTGGTGTTATCCGCAAGTGTTACGGACGGATCAGTAGCTTACGTTGGTGAGGTCAAAATAGGTCTTCAGCTCGTCGTCAGTAAGACCGGGCATGGCGAGCATGACCTCTGCATACCTGCTTTCATATTCGATGCCGAAATCTGTCTCGGCCTCAACTACATCGTCGACCGAGACATTAAGCACCACGAATGCCTCCTTCGAGGAGATATCCGCCGCACGGTCCTCTGCTTTAGAGAGAATAAATTCCACCGTTCCGGTATCGGCTGAGCCGTATTTCGCAATGTGGCTCTTGTACCCACCGAGCGCTTCATCATACACATAGATGCGGATGTCGAAATAGCCCTTTTGGGTGGCGGTCACATAATCTCCGTCGATGTCAAGTTCTCCGAGTATCTCTTTTGCTTCTTCAAAGCCTTTCTCACTTTGCTGGTGCTTATTCAGTGAGTCCATGAAAAGCTGTGAGGTCACGGGGAAGATGTCGGGAGTTATGGGAACGGAAACATATTCACCCGCAAGAGGTCCGGACTCTATCATGTATTCTATAATACACAGAGCACCGTTGCCAAAATTGTCCTTGGCATACCATGCGGCGAAATCTGCTTTTTTCAGTTCGGCACGGGCTGTGTCGATCCATTTGTCGATCTCTTTGGAATCGACATCGTACCTGCCGACGTTATTGGTACTGACGAAACCCGTGCCCTTAACATTTTCGGGCAAGGTCAGCCAAAGCTCCTTGTAGGCCTTGTCACGGGATACGGCTTTGGAAACAGTGTCCAGCTCGCTTTCTCTGAAATAGATGTTTCTGTAATGGTCGCCCGTAAGGGTAGTAATCTTAAATGTTCTGACTACATAACCCTCGGAGAGTGCCGAAACGCTGTCGTAACGGTACGACCACTCGTATTTTTCCATAAAGGGATAGTAGCCTTTTTCTCTGAAATACTCGGTATTCTCTTTGAGATTTTCGGAAACCAGCTTTTTGAGCTCCGGATCGGTCAGATCGATCTCAGAGGATGAAAGCCCCGCGTATTCCCTGAAGGATACATATCCACTCGATTCTTCTTTCTCGGCCACCGCCACACTGAGTATCTCGTCCGGCTCCGGGGTGAAGCTGAGCTGAATACGTGTGACACCATACATGGTACCGAACATTACGACGCAAAGTCCGGCTACGACGGCAAGGCCGGGTATTGCCTTGAGCAGATTTTTGAACTTTTTGGTGGTGATCAGCTCATAGGCAAAGTAGATGACCAGGCCTATTATACCGAGCACGAAATAGACGAACAGATCTATACCAACAGTCGATTGGAAAATCTCTATGAAGACAATGGCGATAACCACACTGAAATATACCATGGTGACAAGTATGCGGTATGTCGCCTGCAAAAAGCGATTGGGAGCCGATTTGGCGGCACTTTCGCTCTTTCTGAGGTTGAAGAGCAGACAGGCGCAGACAGACACGATAACGCCCAATACGGCGGTATAGATTATGGCAGTGGTGTTTGTGATACATCCCGTAACACCGCCGAGAGAACCGGACAAGCCGAACATTTCGGCAAAAATTCCGAATACCATACCGTTGATTATGTTGATGTCATAGGACAGAAAAGCCGTCATGTGTCCGCTTGAAAGCATAGGCAGAGCCTCGTAAACACCCATCGAGACCAGAGTGATGAGAAAACGGGGCATGAACATCATCAGAAGGAACATCACGAGGTTGCTGAAGACTGTGCCCGTGACCGTCATGGCCGCGGCGGCAACAGCCGCCGAAAGCAGGCTTGCGACAAGGCAGCCGAGATGGTAGAGCAAAAAGTCTTTCCACAGGATGGCGTAGAAGTCCTTGAGAATAAGCATGCAGATTACCGAAAGCGATCCGGTCAGGATCAGCGCGAACACTATCCAGGTCATTACCGATGCAAAAAGGCTTAAAAACACACAGGTACGGGTATGAGGGAGTGAATGGTAAAAATCCGAGGTATTGCGCTTGTTGAGAAAGCCGAATAGCACGAACACCATGACGGGTGCTCCGAGCAACGGCAAACCGATGGCAAGCGTATTGCTGGTGAAGCCGTTCATAGATTCGGGCACAACATCTTTAATGTCAAAGCCCTGAGCAGACATTGAAATTACAGCGGGCGTGACGGGTATCAATATCGCCGCAAGTGCTATTATAGCGGTAAAAAGTATTCCGACCAGCTTTAACTGCTTTAACCCGTCAAAATACAGCCCTGCGCTGAACAGTTTCTTTTCGTTTTTCAATTTACTTACCTCCTTTAATCAATGTTAAAGGTGTAGCCTAAGGTCTCCATCTCGTAGGTAAAGACCTCCTCGAGGGAGAGGGGCAGCACATCGAGTATGATGGGTGCGAGGGCCCTGAGCCTTTCGACCGTCTCGTCGCGGTCACCCTTGACGATCATGTTGGAAACAGAGCCATGCTTTACGAAATGGGTCATCTGTATATCCTTAAAAAGGCTTTGATCGTAATCATAGGGAAAAGCTATCTGCACCTTGAACTGTGCGGTCTTGAGGTTCTGAACGTCGCTCTCAAGTACAAGTCCGCCCTTGTGGAGAAGCGCAAGCTGGTCGCAGGTATCCTCAAGCTCGCGCAATGAGTGCGAGGTTATTATTGCCGAGGCATTGCGATCGATAACGTCCTGGCAGATAAGACTTTTGACGTAGTTTCTCATTACGGGGTCAAGCCCGTCAAAGGTCTCGTCAAAAAAGATGTAATCGGGGCAGGTTGCAAGGGCAAGGACGGTTGCCGCCTGTCTTTTCATGCCCTTTGAAAAGGTTCCGATCGATTTCTTGGGATCAAGTCCCAGATTTGCCGTGAGCTTTTTGAACTTATCCCTGTCGAACTTCGGGTAGACCGAGCGGTAAAGATCCGCCATACGGTTCATGGTAGCACCGGGCAGAAAATACAGTTCGTCGGGAACGTAGGCTATCCTCTTTTTGATGGCGGGATTTTCCCAGACGTTTTCTCCGTCGATGGTGACCGAGCCGCCGTCGGCTTTATATACTCCTGTTATAATGCGCAGAAAGGTGGACTTTCCCGCTCCGTTGGAGCCGACCATTCCGTAGATACAGCCGTCGGCTATACTGCAGGAAATACTTTCAAGCGCAGTAAAATCTTCAAACTTCTTGGTAAGGTTTTCAGCCTTAATCATCAGTCAGTCCTCCTTTTGTTATTTGGATCAAAGGCCTGATCCACTATCTTGAGCACCTCTTCACGGGGCACTCCGGCCATCGCCATTTCCGAAAGAGTATCCTTCAGAAGCTCAAGCTTGGCCATATTGTCGGCATTGAGTACGCCGAGAGCGTTCTCGCAGACAAAGTACCCCCTTCCGGGCACGGCCGTGATCAGACCTCTCTGGTCAAGATCGGAATATGCCTTAAGCACTGTACGCGGATTGATCGAGTGCTCAACAGAAATATTTCTGACAGACGGCAGCTGCTCACCCGCCTTAAGGACTCCGTTGAGTATGAATTTCTCGAGCTGTGTTTCTATCTGCTCGTATACCGGCGTCCTTGACATATTGTCGATCTGAAACATTATGCTCCTCCTTTCGGTGTAGGTGTTGTATATCAGTTGCAACACCTACATTATAAAAACCTCCTCTTGATTTGTCAAGAGGGTATTTGAATTTTTCCGAATTAAAAAAACTCCCTCTGACGAGGGAGCAAGGGTTTGTTTTTTGATTCAGCGCTTTCCTTCAAGCTCGTCGCGGTCGGGGATCCGATCGAGCTCCTGATTGCGGCGGTTGATGGTACGCACCGTATAGAAGGCGTTGAAAAGATTCTGTGCACCGTCGGTCAGAAGGCCGATTCCGACGAAGCGAAGCATCATAGCACCTATTCCGAAGGGGTTGAAGATCAGCGTTACGCCGAGGCTGATGCAGAAAATCGCTCCGAGAAGGATTATCCACCACTGGCTCATACCGAAGCGCTGTGCGTCGGCCGCCGTCTGGATCTTGAAGGCGCCGTCGATAAAGACGTAGAGTCCGAGTGCAAGTGCCGCGGCGTCTATGAGCACCGAGGGACGGATGATAAAGGCAATTCCGAGTGCCGTGACGAAGATGCCCAGCGCGAGGTCGAACTGGAAGGCGAGGTGGTACATATCGTAGGAGAAATATCCGACGATCTTACTGCCGCCGAATACGATCAGAATACATCCGATAAGAATAAATATCAGGTCGGACGACACAACGGGATCGATTATCAGAAGCAGACCGATACCGCAGAGCAGTACCGAGCAGATTATATAAAGTATCTTTGCAAGCTTGATGGTTTTCATATTTTAACTCCAGTCCGTGACTACTGCACATTTCGATGTGATTATATCATTTAACGGTGCGGGTGAATACATACACTCACCGCAATTTGCGCAAAACCGTGACACCTACGTCCGTTTGTTCATGCACCGAGGGTCGTTTGCCGCACGCTTTACCGCTTCGTCCATGCTTCCCTCAAACAGGAAGAGCACTCTGTCGATCATCTCGTCGGCCGAATCCTTCATTCCCGTATCGAGCCATTCGACTATGTATGCGACTACCGCGCCTCTGTAAAACACCACGATCAGCTTTTTATCCTTTTTTGAAAGCCCCTTACTGTCCGGATTTTCGTCGATAAGCCGTTCTATCAGCCGCGTCATGGCGTTATTTATACAGACCATCAGCTCGTTCTTGCGTGATGAATTGTACATATTATAGACCGCGCGTCGGTTGTCGAGTGCAAACTGCATAGTCTTTCTGAAGCCCTTTTCCCAACCGCCCGTATGGGTTATATCGTATTCTTCTCCGA
The DNA here is from genome assembly GCA_017467405.1 of Clostridia bacterium. Classification (GTDB taxonomy): domain Bacteria; phylum Bacillota; class Clostridia; order Oscillospirales; family Acutalibacteraceae; genus RGIG1913. The sequence goes on along the minus strand of JAFTSH010000006.1, from coordinate 25,096 downwards.
GACCGCTGAGAAGCTCGTCGACTATATCGTAAATATCGCTGAAATAGTAGTAGAAGGTATTTCGTGTGATGCCGCAGTCCTCGACTATATCCTTTACCGTGACCTTGTCAAGAGGCTTCTTGGAAACAAGGCTTACAAAGGACGCAACGATAGCCTTTTTAGTCAGTTTTGACATCCGAACACCTCCTGCTTCAAAATGATAGGTTAAGTATATACCAAAATCTTCGTTTTGGCAAGTACCAAAGCCGAAACGAAGTCTTCGTCCGCTATTCGGAAGGGCAGACGAATACCCGTACGAACGAACGCACGGGTATGAATTACGTATATTCCGCCTGAGGGAAAAGGTTCTTTATTATTCGACGGTTACGGTTCCGTCCTCCCGTACCGTCACCGTCATTCCGTCCTTGACGTACGAGAGGAATTCGTCACCGAGTGAGTCTACAACCGGCATCGAAACGTCGTCAAGCCACACGTCGGCAAGTATCGAGCCTGCGGCGGCGAGGGAGTCGATCTTATTGGAGAAAAGCAGGCAGGCAGGATTTCGCTTCATGGCACAGGCGCAGTAGATAACGAGTCCGCCCGTGGTGGAGCCGATGGTCTGCGGCAGGCAGAGCGCACGGCCTGCGAGGGGCTTGCCGTAAAGCTCGGGATTGTTCTGGTCGCCGCACTTGGCGGTCTTGTCGCCGAACTGCAACGATTTCTGCAGAGATGCGAGGGTATTGAAGCCGCCGTGGGTGACTACCGCCTCGGCCTTTACACTGCCGGGGGCTACAACGCGTCCTTTGAAGGTCTTCATGCTTCGTCCCCTCCTTTGGTGATCTGAACGAGTATCTCCTCGTCGGTATAGTATTTTGCGGTGGTATAGGTACGCAGCTTATTTGACGAGGTGATTACCGGCATCTTGGCGCACAGCGGATTGTTCATATACATAAGCGGGCAGATATAGGAGGTTATGACTCCCGTCTTTTTGAGCCTTTCGGCGTACTCCGTGGCTTCAAATTCCCTGAGCACGGCAGGTGCCGCGGTAAACACGGTGGGGATTACTACCTTCTTGTTTCCTGCCTCCCTGAGGGCTGCTTCAACCTTTTCGGTCCAGTCGGTAAGCTGTCTGAGGCTCATATGAGGACAACCCATAAAGCAAAGCCTGGGTTTTGCATCGGGGTTTTTCCAGACTACGGGATAGCTGTCCTTGACGCGCTTGAGTTCTGCATCGTCGATCACGTAGACCTGTGCACCGTCGAGGATGAGCTCTCTTCCCTGCTCCTTTGCCTCGGGGGTGAGATTTTCGACGTGATAGAGTCCGACGGCTCCGTTTGAGGCGGTGGCGGCACCAAAGTCCTTGAGGTAGGTGCAGGCCGAATCGTCAAGCTCGTCTCCGAGCCACTTATCAAGTCCGATGATGTAGGGAACATCCTCCATCACCTTCATACCGATGGCCGAGCCGAGAAGCTGTGCTTCGGGCTTGGTTTCGGTTTCGACCCTGACTATCCATCCGGCCTTTCGTCCCTCGTCGGTAAGAAGTCCGAAATGGGGAACAAGACCGACGACCGAGCCCATCAGATCCATGATGCCCGAATTACGGTTACAACGGGCACCCAGCACCGAGTTTGCATAGACGACGGCCGAGGATTCGGACCAGCTGAGCACGTCGCCCTTTTTCGGCTTATTGCCTACCTCGTCCATATAGCAGGCGCAGGTGAAAGCGTCCTTATCCATAAGTCCGAGGGTATCAAGCTGCTTCTCGTAGAAGTCCTGCTTATTATACATAAATTTTTTGAAGATAAGCTTCTGAAGCAGATTGGCGGGAACGTTGGGATCGAGGGGACGAGGGTCGGCCGAGAACTTTTGTCCCGAAACCGCGCCTGCCTCGATCAGCTTATCCATAAGATCGTAGACGGGTGATATTACTCCGAGGCCGAAGGAGGTGACGAGGTGGTTGAATTCCGAGGTTACGGGAACCATTTTGTCGGCACCGAAGACGTCGCCGTACATGACGAGCGCCTTCATAGCCTTTGCCACCGTTTCGCCTCTTGAGCCGTTAAGTATTTCCTGCTGTTGTTCGGTGAGCTGCATACTATCTCCCTTTCGTTATATCTTCATTGCGACGTCCCACGCGTTCCAGATAACGGTGCGCAGGTTGCCGACGCGTTTGGCGTCGCCCACGACGTGGACGTTTCTCTTGCTTTTGCAGAGAGGAGCGGGATCGTATCCGACCGACAGGATCACGCTGTCGGCTTCGATGTCGAAACTGTTGCCATCCTTATCGGTGACGGTAACGCCGTTGTCGCGCACCTCGCTGAGTCTCGTTTCAAGATGCACGGGAACCTTGTTGGCGGCAAAGAAATCGCGCAGGTAGCTTGAGTTTGCAAGGCAGACGCCCGTGACGGCGATCAGGTCGTTTTTCATCTCGACTATCGTCGGATTTTTACCCTGAAGGTAAAGCTCGTAGGCTATCTCACAGCCGGTGAGTCCGCCGCCGACTATTACGACGTTTTCTCCGACCTTCTTTTCTCCGAGAAGATATTCGACCGCTTCAACCGCCTTTTCGGCGCCTGCGACGGGCAGTCTTTTCGCCACCGAGCCGGTTGCCACGATGACCTCGTCGGCACCCAGAGCCTTTACGTCGGTGACCTCGGTGTTGAGCTTTATCTCGATCGGATATCTTTCGATCTCCCTTTCGTACCAGGAGATGAGCATACGGTCCTTTTCCTTGTAGGAGGGGGCGGCGGCCGCAATAAACACGCCGCCGAGACGGTCGCTTTTTTCGTAGAGGGTGACCCTGTGTCCGCGCTTGGCACAGACTATCGCCGCCTCCATACCGCCTATTCCGCCGCCGATAACGGCAACGTCCTTGACCTTTTTGGCGGGAAGAAGCTTATATTTTTTGGACTGCATAACCTGCGGATTGAGAGCGCAGCGCGCGATATGGCTGGCATCGTGCAGCGACTGATCGTTTGCAACCCCCTTGTAGTGGGTCATATTGAAGCAGGCGTTGTGACAGCAGATGCAGGGGCGGATGTCCTCAAGGCGATCCTCAATAAGCTTGGTGACCCACTCACCGTCGGCAAGGAACTGTCGGGCGATTCCGACGGCGTCGATCCGTCCCTCACTGACCGCTCTTGCTCCTACGTCGGGCTCCATACGGCCGGCGCATACGACGGGTATATCGACAAACTTCTTGATATGAGCTACGTCCTCGAGGTTGCAGTTCTGAGGCATATACTGAGGCGGATGTGCCCAATACCACGAGTCGTAGGTTCCGTTGTCGGCGTTGAGCATATCGTAGCCTGCATCCTGAAGATATTTTGCCGCTCTTTCGCTTTCCTCCATGTTACGGCCGATCTCGGTATATTCCTCGCCGGGCAAAGCTCCGACACAAAAATCCTTTACCTTTGACGTGACCGAATATCTCAGCGAAACGGGGAAATCCTTGCCGCAGGATTCCTTGATGGCCTTTACGATGGCAACGGGGAAACGGTAGCGGTTTTCAAACGAGCCGCCGTATTCGTCGGTACGCTTGTTGGTGTACTCCATCGTAAACTGGTCAAGCAGATAGCCCTCGTGTACGGCGTGCACCTCGACTCCGTCAACGCCCGCCTCCTTACAAAGGGCAGCCGTCTTGGCGTAGGCGTCGATTATCTCCTCGATCTCCTTGACGGTTATGGCGCGGCAGGTGACCTTGTCGGACCAGCGTGAGGGCAGCTCGCTGGGGCTTGCCGACTGGTAGGTGACGTCAAGTATCGGCTTTGCGATGGTACGGAGCACGGGGTTGTTGTGCAGCAATACAACGTGGTCGGTAATTGCCCACGAGCGTCCCATACCCGAGGTGATCTGCACGAAGAGCTTGGCTCCCGTCTTATGTATCTCGTCCATAAAGATCTTGAGATCCTTGAACATCTTCTTATTCTTATACAGCCATCTTCCGCCTATGGTATCCTTGATGGGTGCTATTCCCGGAATGATGAGTCCGACGTTATTCCTGGCCTTTTCGATAAAGAACCTTGCCGCCTCCTTATCGAAATGGTTGGGCTCCATCCATCCGAACAGCGAGGTACCGCCCATCGGGCACAGCACTATACGGTTTTTGATCTCTACGTTGCCGATCTTCCACGGGGTGAAGAGAGGCGCGTACTTCGGGTCTGTTTTCTGCATAGCTCGAAACATCCTTTCCTGTGATAAACGCCCCGTTGATGACGTGGGGCGTTTCTTTACATAATTATATTTTACTAAAACCGCGCCTTTTTTTCAAGGGCGGTAACCTTACGCACCCGTCGTTATTGTATTACAGTTTCGGGAATGTGTAACATTTCGGAGAGGCCGCAGGACAAAATTAAAGGGACGGTACCGTTCCGTCCCTTAAAGCTACTTATCCTGAATATTTTCCGCAACGTAGCGCTTGATGGCCTCAAAGGAGTCGTCGCTTATCACGTGCTCCATCTTGCAGGCGTCCTCAGACGCCACCTCGGGATCGACACCCAGACGCACGAGCATATCGGTAATCAGGGTGTGGCGCTCGAAGATCTTGAGGGCAACGTCCTCGCCAACGTCGGTCAGCGCAATATATCCGTCGGCGTCCACCGTAATATAACCGCCGTCCTTCAAGAGCTTTACGGCACGGCTGATGCTGGGCTTTGAATACCCCATATACTCGGCAACGTCGAGCGAGCGCACAGTGCTGCTCTTTTTGCTGAGAATATATATCGTTTCAAGATACATCTCGCCCGATTCCTGAAGATGCACCGGCTTCTCCCCCTTTCACAGTGTGTTTATATTTTAACACATTCCGCCCTGTTTTTCAAGGACTTTTGCAACATCGGAACGCGGCAAAGGCTTATATTCGGATTTTTTATAAAAAACTCAAAAAAACTCTTGACATTTTTTCGACAAATGATTATCATATATATGGTTAGCGGACGCTAACTATATTTCAGGCCGTCCGGTTAGCGCAGGCTAATCGGGTAAAGCGAGGTAATGTAAAATGATGCCGCTGGCGTTTGCCGATATCGGTGAAGAAAACGTTATTAAAAGAATCGGCGGAACACCCGAGGTTAAAAGACATCTCGAAAACCTCGGCTTCGTGGTGGGCGGCTCGGTCACGGTAATCAGCATTCTCGGCGGCAATCTGATCGTAAACGTCAAGGAAGCGAGAATCGCGATCAGCAAGGAAATGGCACAAAAGATCATGATCTGATCTTTGATATACTCATTCAAGGAGGATGAAGGCATGAACACTCTCAAAGAGGCTAAAATCGGCGATACCGTCAAGGTGGTAAAGCTTCACGGTGAAGGACCCGTAAAGCGCCGTATCATGGATATGGGAATCACCAAGGGCGTTGAGGTATACGTCCGCAAGGTTGCTCCCCTCGGAGATCCCGTCGAGGTCACCGTTCGCGGATACGAGCTCTCTCTGCGCAAGGCGGACGCGGAAATGATCGAGATTGAATAATTTCGGAAAACATCGGACTTTAACCGCCCTTCGGGGCGTGTGGGGCTTGACCCCTCTTTTTTAAGGCGGTCGGTTAGCGGCTGCTAATTGCTGAAAGTGAGGAAATGATATGGATCTGAGAATTGCCCTTGCAGGCAACCCGAACAGCGGTAAGACGACCCTGTTCAACGCCCTTACGGGCTCTAACCAATACGTCGGCAACTGGCCCGGCGTAACGGTTGAAAAGAAAGAAGGCAAGCTTAAAAAGCACAGCGGCGTGATAGTCACCGACCTTCCGGGTATTTACTCCCTCTCCCCCTACACGCTTGAAGAGGTCGTTGCGCGTAACTACCTTGTAGGCGAGCGCCCCGACGTTATACTCAACATAATCGACGGCACGAACCTTGAGCGTAACCTTTATCTTACCACCCAGCTCACCGAGCTCGGAATCCCCGTTGTCGCCGCCATCAACATGATGGACGTCGTCAGAAAGAACGGCGACAAGATCAACACCGAGGAGCTTTCCCGTCAGCTCGGCTGTAAGATCGTCGAGATCTCGGCACTCAAGGGAACGGGAATCACCGAGGCTGCCGAGGCTGCCATTGAGGCCGCCAAGGCCGGCAAAGCGGTTACGAAGCATACCTTCTCGGGTACCGTTGAGCACGCTATTGCCCACATTGAGGAAGCCGCCGTACACGGTATGCCCGCCGAACAGCAGCGCTGGTATGCAGTCAAGCTCTTCGAGCGCGACGAAAAGGTGCTCGGACAGCTCGGACTCGACGAAGCTACCCTCGCTCACATCGAAGAGGATATCGCTGCCGTCGAAGCCGAAATGGATGACGATGCCGAGAGCATCATCACCAACGAGAGATACGTCTACATAGCCTCCATACTCAAATCCTCGTACAAGAAGAAGGACGCAGGCAAGCTGACCTATTCCGACAAGATCGACCGCGTCATCACCAACCGCTGGCTTGCCCTTCCCATCTTTGCCGCCATCATGTGGCTGGTATACACCCTTTCGATCGGAACGGTCGGTGACTGGACGGTCGGATTTATGAACGACACGCTCTTCGGAGAGTGGATACTTCCCGGCGTTTCGGGATGGCTCGAAAATATCGGCTGTGCCGATTGGCTCAACAGCCTCATCTCTGACGGTATAATCGGCGGTGTCGGCGCCGTTCTCGGCTTCGTCCCCCAGATGCTTATTCTCTTCCTGCTGCTTTCCATCCTTGAAAACGTAGGTTACATGGCCCGTGTCGCCTTTATTATGGACCGTATTTTCAGACGCTTCGGACTCTCAGGCAAGAGCTTTATCCCGATGCTTGTAGCCTCAGGTTGCGGCGTTCCCGGAATCATGGCCAGCCGTACCATCGAGCAGGACCGTGACCGCAAAATGACCATAATCACCACCGGATTTATCCCCTGCGGCGCCAAGATGCCTATCGTCGGTCTCATCGCCGGTGCGCTCTTCGGCGGCAGTGCGTGGATCGCCACCTCCGCTTACTTCATCGGCGTTGCCGCCGTTCTGGTAACCGGTATCATCCTCAAGAAGACCAAGATGTTCGCAGGAGATCCCGCTCCCTTCGTTATGGAACTCCCCCCCTATCATCTCCCCGTTGCGGGTAACGTTCTCCGTGCCACCTGGGAGCGCGGCTGGTCCTTCATCAAGCGTGCAGGTACCGTTATCGTTGCCGCCAGCGTGATCATCTGGGTGCTCAACTCCCTCTCCTTTGAGGGCGGCTTCCACTACATCACCGAAGAAGCCGGCGGTGCCTCAATACTCGAGGTCGTCGGATCCGTTATCGCCGTTATCTTCAAGCCCCTCGGCTTCGGTAACTGGCAGGCTGCCGTTGCGACCGTACTCGGACTCGTTGCCAAGGAAGAGGTCGTCGGAGTGTTCGGCTCCCTTTCCTCCATGGCGGATGCCGATCTCGCATTCGAGCTCGTTGACGCGGCTGATTCCGCAGGTCTTGCGATTATCGGAAGCGAATTCTTCGGCGGCAGCAAGCTTGCAGGCTTCAGCTTCCTGATCTTCAACCTGCTCTGCGCTCCCTGCTTTGCCGCTATGGGTGCCATCAGACGCGAAATGAACAACGGCAAGTGGACCGCCTTTGCAATCGGATATATGTGCGTATTCGCCTACGTCATCTCCCTGATGGTCTACCACATCGGTCTGCTCTTCACCGGAGTGTTCTCGGCCTGGACGGTCGTTGCCTTCGTTCTTCTTCTCGGTATGGTATACCTGCTTTTCAGAAAGAACAAATATAACGACAATACTCTTTCGGTAAAGGTAAAATAAATCAAACTGCTCAGGAAAGGAGTCATGATCCATGCTCGAATGGCTTCAGGCTAATCTCGCCACCGTGATAATATCTGCCGTTGTGGCCGTCCTTCTCGGTGCTATCGTTTTCAATATGATACGCAACAAGAAAAAGGGCAAGTCCTCCTGCAGCTGCGGCTGCGGCGGATGTCCGATGAGCGACTCCTGTCACGGTAAAAAATAATCAGCTACGGACACGGTTCGCCGTGTCCGTTTTTTATGAGGCACCGCCTTGACAAATACCCCCGAGGGGTATATAATACAGATATAATAACCAAACGGAGGGATAATATGAACAGCTCTGAATGCTGCGGTTGCCGCAAGAAGGTTCGTGACGAAAAGGAATACCGCTCGCTTATGAACAGGCTGAACCGCATTGAAGGTCAGGTTCGCGGAATAAAGGGTATGGTTGAAAACGACGCCTACTGTCCCGACATACTCGTTCAGGTATCGGCCGTAAACGCCGCGCTCAACGCCTTCAGCCGCGAGTTGCTCTCAAATCATATTGAGACCTGCGTTGCACAGGATATACGTGACGGAAAGGACGGTGCCGCCGACGAGCTGGTTGCCGTTCTCCGTAAGCTTATGAAGTAGGGTGAAAAATGAAACAGTTTAACGTAACCGGAATGAGCTGCGCCGCCTGCAGTGCCCGTGTTGAAAAGGCGGTCAACGCCGTTGAGGGGGTCACCTCCTGCTCGGTCAGTCTGCTGACGAATTCGATGGGCGTTGAGGGCAGCGCAAGCGAGCAGGATATTATTTCGGCGGTAACCAAGGCAGGCTACGGCGCGTCGGTAAAGGGCGCCGAAAGGAAGCCTGACGGTGACACGCCCCTCGCTGACAGGGATACTCCCCTGCTCGTCGCAAGGCTGATCTCCTCTCTGATACTGCTTGCGATCCTGATGTACGTATCAATGGGACATTCGATGTGGGGCTGGCCGCTGCCGCATTTTCTTCACACCGATCCCGTTGCCGTTGGCATCACCCAGCTTATTTTGTCGGCCGCGGTGATGGTGATAAATCAGAAATTCTTCATCAACGGCTTCAAGGGACTCGCACGTCGTTCGCCGAATATGGATACACTCGTTGCCCTCGGCTCCTCGGCGGCCTTCGTTTACAGCGTGATAATCCTCTTCAGAGCGTCGGGTGCGCAGGCGGTCGGAAACCACGCCGCAGCCGCAGGATATACGCACGAATTCTACTTTGAGTCAGCGGCAATGATCCTTGCCCTCATAACGGTGGGAAAGATGCTCGAAGCCCGCTCGAAGGGCAAGACTACCGATGCGCTGAAATCGCTGATACGGCTCGCACCTCAGACGGCAAGGGTGATACGCGACGGCACGGAGCTGACCGTCCCCGTAGGAGAGGTAAAAAAGGGTGACCTGTTCACCGTGCGTCCCGGAGAAAGCATACCCGTCGACGGTACCGTTATCCAGGGACACAGTGCGGTAAACGAGTCGGCGCTGACGGGTGAGAGTATTCCGTCGGACAAGTCCCCGAGTGACAGCGTATACGCCGCAAGCATAAACACCTCGGGTTACCTAAAATGCGAGGCTTCAAGGGTCGGAGAGGATACTACGCTTTCGCAGATAATCAAGCTTATGAGTGACGCCGCCGCCACCAAAGCACCCGTTGCAAAGGCGGCAGACAAGGTTTCGGGGATCTTCGTCCCTGCGGTAATCGTTATTGCGGTCATAACCGTTGCGGTTTGGCTGATCCTCGGACACAGTGTCGGTTTTGCGCTCGCACGCGGAATTTCGGTGCTCGTGATAAGCTGTCCGTGTGCCCTCGGTCTTGCAACGCCCGTTGCCATTATGGTAGGCAGCGGCAAGGGGGCAAGGAACGGAATTCTCTTCAAGACGGCCGAGGCGCTTGAGCATACCGGACGGACCAAGACGGTGGTGCTCGACAAGACGGGTACCATCACGAAGGGCGAGCCCGAGGTTACCGATATAATCCCGACGTCGGATAACAGTGAAGACGAGCTGTTAAGACTCGCATGCTCTCTTGAAGCCAAGAGTGAGCATCCGCTCGCAAGGGCGATCGTCAAAAAAGCGGACGAGCTGAATATCCTCCCCGACGAGATAGAGAATTTCGAAGCGTTGTTCGGAAACGGTGTGACGGCCTCGGTCAAGGGATCCGCGGCCTTCGGCGGAAGTCTTTCGTTTATCTCGCAGAAGGCAGAGCTGTCCGAGGATCTTCACAAAAAGGCTCAAATTCTCTCGGAGGAAGGCAAGACTCCCCTGCTCTTCGTTAAAGACGGAAAATGCAAAGGGCTTATTGCCGTTGCGGACACCCTGAAGGAGGACAGTCCCTCCGCCGTTGCCGAGCTTAAAAGGATGGGCATACGGGTGATTATGCTGACGGGAGATAACCAAAGGACCGCCGACGCCATAGGCCGCAAGGCAGGTGTTGACGAGGTCATCGCAGGGGTACTTCCCGACGGAAAGGAAAGCGTCATTCGCTCCCTCAGGTCAAAGGGCGCCGTTGCGATGGTGGGCGACGGAATAAACGATGCACCCGCACTCTCAAGCGCGGACGTCGGAATTGCCATCGGGGCAGGTGCAGACATTGCCGTAGACGCCGCCGACGTGGTGCTTATGCACAGCCGTCTTTCCGACGTTCCCGCCGCCATCCGTCTGAGCCGTGCTACCTTAAAGAACATCTATCAGAATCTTTTCTGGGCCTTTATTTATAACGCCGCGGGAATTCCCCTTGCGGCAGGAGCCTTTATTTCTCTGCTCGGCTGGGAGCTTAACCCGATGTTCGGCGCCGCCGCCATGAGTCTTTCGAGCTTTTGCGTCGTCACCAACGCTCTGCGGCTTAACTTGTTCAGAATGCACCCGAAAAAGAATTCGGATGCGACAGATATAATCAAAAACCAAAAGGAGACGAATACAATGGAAAAAACGATCAGAATTGAAGGTATGATGTGCCCCCACTGCGAGGCTCACGTCAAAAAGGCCCTCGAGGCTCTCGCGGGGGTAGCCTCCGCCGAGGTCAGCCATACCGCAGGCACCGCCGTTGTAAAGCTCAGCTCGGATATTTCGGACGAACAGCTCAAAAAGACGGTCGAAGAGGCGGGCTACAAGGTTCTCTGAGTCCAATCAAAGGTTGATTAAATTGAAGATCCGCAGGACGGCGGTTGCTTTCCTGCGGATCTTATGTTATTGTAATATCACGAAAGAAGCGGATGAAACGAATCATTTCTTGATCGGGAGAAGCATTCGGGTCTGCTTTCGGTATTCTTCAAAGCCCGACTTTCTTGACTGTCGGCCGTCCGCCATCGGGATGCTTACGAACAAAAAGAGAAGGGTATTCAGAAGCGCTCCGATGCAAAGATACCATCTGTCGGGCATCGAGCATACCGCGGCAAGGGCAACTCCCCACCACATCAGTATCTCGGCGAGATAGTTTGGATGGCGCGAATATTTCCACAGGCCGGTGCGGATAAATCCGCCCGTCCTTTTCTTTCTGAAACGGTGCATCTGAACATCCGCCGTCCCCTGCAAAACGACCGCTAATAAGGAAACGAGCAGGAACAAAAATCCCGTCACTCCGGGGTCCGCTCCCTCTTCAAGCACGAATACGGCAGGAAGCGTGCAGGCGTAGACGATGAGCGTCGGCACCATATGTATACCGACAAAATTTATCACCGGATAGAAGATTCCCGTCTTTTCCTTCAGCATTACGTACCGCCAATCCTGATACTCAAAGCTGTGGAAGGTGTAGACCCAATTCGCCGTAAGACGCACCGCCCACAGCAAAACTACGGCAAGAAGCATCACCTTGAAGGGGGTAATACTGCTCCCGAGGGCAAAAGCCGCGAGGATTACGGGCGGCTGGACGCTCCAATAGGGGTCGTACACCGAGGCGTTACCGAATACGACGCTGAAAACAAAAACGATCACGGTAGCGGCGGCGTCTGCGATCAGCAGGGAAAGCCAAAAGTCATACGGCAGGGCGCGGTAAGCGGCTATTCCTCCCGCTACGGCAATTACGTAAACGAGCGTTACCGCCAAAAGGCTTAACGTTCGGCTCTTTATGGGCTTCATCTTCTCTCCTCCTGAATCCGTATAAAACGATTATAGTCCCTTTTGTGACAAAATTCAACAGAAACCTGAAAATGCAACGCAGATAAAATTTAATCCGATATAATCGGTTGCTCTTGATATTCCGAGCGTAATATTATAAAATGAAACAAAGAGATAGGAGTGATACGAATGTTTGAAAAAGCAAAACCCGTATGGCTTAAGAACAGGGAGAACGAGGTCCACCTGAGACTCGAGCTCAAGGAGATATTCACCTACAGAGAGGGCGAATATCTTATGAAGATAGCCACCTCGGGTGTATACAGACTGCTTGTCAACGGACGGTTTGTATCATACGGCCCTGCGCGTGCGGGCAAGGGATATTTCCGACTTGATACGGTCAGGCTCGACCGATATCTTTCAACCGGCACCAATACCGTAATAATCGAGGTATGCGGCTACAACGCCACCGCCTTTTCGATCCAATGCCAGCCCTCGTTTATTCAGACCGAGATCACCTGCAACGGCAAGCCGATTCGCTGGAGCGGCGATCATTTCACGGCAAGGGTCAACCCCTACTACGTCCGCAAGGTATCACGCTACAGCTTCCAGCGTCCGATGCTGGAATGCTACGATTTCCGCACTACGGCAAATCAGGATCCGTTTTATCTCGATCCCTATTTCCGCGGTGAGCCTCTTTGCGTTACCGACGCCAAGAAGATCATCGAAAGGGGCTCTCCTTACCCTGAATTTGAACGCTCGGGCGCACTTCCGATATTCAGAGGCAATGCGAAATACATACCAGACGCTGATATCCTTTACGACCGCGCCAAAACAGACATGGGCCCTCTGCTCACCGGCTTTACCGTTGACGAGCTTGAGTCCAATCCTGCGGGAGAGTGTCAGCACTACGAATATACTCCGAACGATATTCCCATCTCGGGTACCATCTCCGAGGGAGAATACGAGGTCTACAAGATGAAGAATAACTCGGCGGGATTTATCAGGGTCAAGCTTTTCTGCCGCACCGACGTCACCCTTTATATTCTCTGGGATGAAATCCTGTCCGAGGGACGCCGCGTGAATTTTATGCGCTGCGGTGACACCTGCAACGCATCGCGCGTTGACCTTTGCGTAGGACATCACGAATTCGTCTTTCTCGAGCCCTACGTAATGCAGTACCTTCTGCTGCACGCGGCGAAGGGCAACTGCACCATCGAGGACGTCGGTATGATCGAATACAAGCATCCTCCCGTTGAATACGCAAGGTCCTCAAACGATCCCGAGCTCGGTTTGATTGCCGATGCCGCAGTCGAGACCTTCAGGCAGAACGTTGTCGATATATTTATGGACTGTCCCTCGCGAGAGCGTGCGGGCTGGCTTTGCGACGGTTTCTTTATGGGACGCACCGAGCATTTTCTGACGGGTAAAAACGAGGTTGAGCACGACTTCCTCGAAAACTTCCTTCACGAAAAAAGCTACGAGGCACTGCCCGACGGAATGATTCCCGGCGTCTACCCTGCCGATTGCAGAAACGGAATGTATCTTCCCACCTGGGCGATGTGGTTCGTGCTTCAGCTCAAGGCGTACACAGACGAAACCGCAGACACCTCGCTTCGCGACAGCTTCAAAAACAAGGTCGGCCGTCTGCTCGATTTCTTCAGGGGGTATGAAAACTCCGACGGTCTGCTCGAAAAACTTGATAACTGGATCTTCGTTGAATGGTCGGGAGCAAACGACCTCGTGCTTGACGTCAACTACCCCGTAAATATGCTCTACGCCGCAACGCTTGAAGCCGCAGGTGCTCTTTACGGTGACGGAAATCTTGTAAAAAAAGCGGAGGAACTCAAGAAAAAGATCCTTGAAAAGTCCTTTAACGGCGAATACTTTACCGATCGGGCAAAACGCACCGAAGAGGGCTGTGTAAACACCGGAGAGATAAGCGAAGCCGCACAGTACTACGCGTTTTATTTCGGAATCGCCCATCCCGAAAGCCATCCCGAGCTTTTCAAAAAGCTTATTGATGATTTCGGCCCCTGCGGAGTTGAAAACGTAAAGGCGGCGGGACTCATTCCCTCTGCTCCGTTTATGGGCTACCAGATGAGGCTCGAGCTTCTTAAGAGGATCGGTGATACCGAAAGAATTCACAGGGACGTAAAAGCCATGTGCGGTCCGATGCAGAGGCTCACCGGAACCTTCTGGGAGCACGCCAACTGCGTTCACAGCTGCTCGCACGGTTTTATGTCAAACGTAATCCGTTATATATGAATTTAAACCTAACAGGACACGGCAATTCCGTGTCCTGTTTTTTTGCGTTTTAATTTAATTTCAGTAGAGCGCCGTAACGCTAAGTTTCGTGTCACTTCCGAAGCCCGTGATTACGACGGTCTCTCCGTCGGGAGCAACCGACGCGGTGCCGCCCTTGACCTCGGCAGAGCTGATCCTTGCCCCTTCGGGATGGCGCAGACGCAGACGCAGCTCGCTCAGAGCCTTGCGCTGCGGCAAAGCGATCTCGGCCGTGATCCTTCGGTTATCGACGTCGGACGAAACGGTATAGGTAAGCTTTCCGTAGAAGGTCGGAAGCTCTGCCACCGATATTTCCTCACCCTGCCTGAGCCAGGCTCTCGGTGTACCCTTTGCGAGCCAGAGAACCCCGTTGTCCTCGGTTGCAAGCATATCGCGGAAGCACTCGGCAAACCAGCCCGAGGTGCCGTTGTCGGGATCCATACACTCGGTATATACCGTGGGATGCGCGTGCTCCCAGAACTTGCCGTTTGTGCCCACCATCATAATGGCGTGGTTGAACAGATAACGAAGGAAATTGGGTATATCGTCCTGACGAAGATAGATATTCGCGTTGTGCGAGATCTTGGGAAGATTTGAGAAGCTGTTCCAGAACCAATGCTCGGAAGGATCCTCTTCTTCCCTCTCGGCTACGGAGGTATCCTCCGTCAGATCCTGCTTTTCGTGGGTAGGACCTGCGGTGGGGTGCTCGAGCTTCTTAAGCTCTGAGAGCGAGATCGCGGTACCCGATTCCTCCATGGCGTCGAGCGTGCCGACCATTCTTCTGTCGAGCGGATCGAGCGGTCCGCCTATTTCCGAAAGGGGAAGCGCGCCCTGGAAAAGATCGTTGATACCCATTGCAAACTGCGGTATGTTGGTTTCCTCGCCGTAATGCATCAGGCCTCCAGCATACGCCATACGGGGAATGAAGCTGCGTGAGCAGCCGTCGCTGCCCCTTCTTACGGGTGCAAGCAGGGCTTCGCGTCTGACGGCGGCAAGAAGATCCTTTTTGAAGTCCTCTGCCTCTGAGCGGTAGTAAGCCGCCGCTTCCCTTTCACCTATATCCTCAAGCAGCTTTGACACCGCGTCAACTCCCATATAGGCGTAGGCGTCGTCGCTGTAATACCATCTCCAGTCGCAGTAGGGAAGCGCGTAGTCACCGAACATCAGGGGCGGCATAAGACCTGCGACGTGGAGCTTTTCACGCTCGGGAAGCTCCTTGAGATAACTGCGGCGTTCACGGATTATCCAATCGGCGGCGGCCTTCATTCTTTCTATACGGGCATCGAGCCACTCGCGGTCACCCGTGAGATACCAGCGGTGAGCCATTGAGAAAAGAATCTTTCCGGGTGAGCAATGTGAGCCCTCGTGGGAATAGCAGATATCGTGGCGCATTCCCTCGGCCCATTCAAACGAGCCCGAGGCATCCTCGAGATAGTCGCCATCGCATTTGACACCGGGCGAACGCAGGAAATAGCCGTATACGTTATCGGCCTGCTGATAGAGGCCGTTGAATTCCATCGACAGGGTTACGCGGCCGACCTCACTCGAAAGGGTACCCCACATATTTCTGCCGCGGAGCTGTTCGATTGCGTGGCGGTACATAGCCTCCCAATTTTTATCGGGAACGCTGACCTTAAACTGCGGCTCGGGGCCGATGGGAAGTGCGTTGAGCTTGGTTCCCGGCTCACAGCGCCACAGACGAACCTTGCGGAAGTTCTCCTCCCAATCCTCCGCCTCCTTGTGGGCGCGCACCCTTGTGCGGATGTTCTGAGCGCCCGAATTTTCGAGCTCGGAGAGATATTTCTCGGGGGTGACGCTCGGATCGCTGCTGAAGAAAAGTCCCGTTTCGGGAACGTATATCGGCTTTTCGGCAAGCTCGCGGAGCAGAACCGTGGCTCCGTCGTCGTTATTATCGGACGAAACGAAGGTGAAGCGACTGTCAAAGCCGTATCTACCCTCCATGCTGTAAAGGCAGGACACCCTCGCTCTTTTGTTTTCGGCGTCGACCTCAACCGAGCCGACGGGTGCTACGTGCGAGAACCATTTTCCGTCAAACGCCATGTCGCAGCCGCCGATTCCCCAGCTTACGGTAAACTCAAGCGGCTTCCACTCTCCGAGGCTTCCGCCCGTGACGGATATCTCGGGCACGCCTACCGACTCGGGAGCAAACACGGCGATCATTTCGGTTGCAGAGGGGGTTTTTGAGTTATAGGCAAGATCCATCGTAAGTCCCTTCGGACACTGATAGACCCATCTGCGTCCGCCGTCGAGCAGTTCGGGAGACTCAAGGTGCAGATCGACCGTCCAACCGAACCAACCCCACGCGGTGGGATAGGTACGCACCTCGACCTCGCTGAGGTCAGGCACCCTGCCCTCCTCCCAGGTGAGGGTGACGGTATAATCCTTCATACAGCCTACCCACAAAGCACCCGTAAGAAGCGGAAAAGCGGGCTCGGGAAGCTGTTTTTTGAGGACGTCGTCCTGCTTTTTGTAAAAAAGGCTTTCGGTCTTCTCGGGGCCGAGAACGTCAAGCGCGGTTCGGTAGATCTTGTCCTGACGCTTAAGTCTGCGGGGAATAAAGCAGGCCTCGGGGTATTCCTGCACGCGTCTGTCGCGCCTCCAGATATAGGACCAGTCGGCAATATCGACCGGTTTTCCCGCAAGCTCTCTCAACTGTTCTTCTGATACGATTTTTGATCTCATGGTCATCCGCCTTTCGCAGCTTCCTTGAACGGAAGCCGTTGTGATAGGTTGGTTTTCGGTTACGTTGCAGACGCTAAAAAGTGCGCAAACGATTACATCGTCACGATACCACAAACTCAAAAACTTGTCAAGAAAAAGTCAGACACACTTTACCAATTTATATTACCGTTGCGGGCAACACCGCCAAAGGCACTGAATTTTATTTCTTTTTTGCCGTAAGATGTTTATTTTGCAGAGGATTTGTGTTAGAATGTCGTCATTACCAAAAGGATACTACGGAGGAACTATGGAAAGAGAAAAGCTCGGCTCACGCCTCGGTTTTATACTGCTGTCCGCAGGCTGTGCCATAGGAATCGGAAACGTGTGGAAGTTTCCGTATATCACGGGACAGTACGGAGGCGGCCTGTTCGTACTGATCTATCTGTTTTTTCTCGTGATTATGGGAATACCCCTTATGACGGTGGAATTTGCGGTCGGAAGAGCCAGCCGCAAGAGTCCCGTGCTCTCCTTCAGAGCACTTGAAAAACCGGGACACAAGTGGCACATTCACGGCTACACGGCACTCGCGGGAAATTACCTGCTTATGATGTTCTACACCGTCGTTGCAGGCTGGATGCTGCACTATTTTTATCTCACCGCGGCGGGAAAGCTGACCCACGTTACAGCCGAGTCGGTAGACGCAGCCTTCAGTAATATGACGGGAGATCCCCTCGTTATGGCAGGCTGGACGATTGCGGTCATCGTGCTTGGCTTCGTGATCTGCTCTATCGGACTTAAAAACGGCGTTGAGCGCATCACTAAATATATGATGATCGCCCTGCTGGCACTGATAGTCCTGCTCGCTGTTAACAGTATCGCACTCGACGGCGGAGCCGAAGGACTCAAATTCTATCTCGTCCCCGACGTCGGCAGCATTAAAGAACACGGCCTCGGCACCGTTCTCGTGGCGGCTATGAGTCAGTCCTTTTTCACCCTCAGCCTCGGTATCGGCTCGATGGCCATATTCGGCAGCTACATCGGCAAGGAGCGTGCGCTTTGCGGTGAGTCGGTGCGTATCGCCCTGCTCGATACCTTCGTTGCCGTTGTTTCGGGACTCATCATCTTCCCTGCCTGCTCGGCCTACGGCGTAAGCGCAGACAGCGGCCCTAATCTGATCTTTATCACCCTGCCGAATATTTTTGCAAATATGCCGGGCGGAAGGATCTGGGGAAGCCTTTTCTTCGTATTCCTTGCCTTTGCCGCACTTTCTACCGTTATCGCGGTTTTCGAGAACATCAACTCCTGCGTCGGTGACCTCACGGGCTGGTCAAGAAAACGTACCTCGCTTTTTAACGCAGTGCTTATGAGCCTGCTTTCGATGCCCTGCGTCCTCGGCTTCAATCTTCTTTCGGGAGTTGCTCCGTTCGGCGGCAGTTCTACGATACTCGATCTTGAGGACTTTGCGGTATCCAACGTTATCATTCCGCTCGGTGCCCTCGTATATCTTCTGTTCAGCGTAACAAAGCTCGGTTGGGGATGGGACAACTTTATCAACGAGGCCAACACCGGCAAGGGTATGAAGATAGCAAAATGGATGAAGCCGTACATGACCTACGTCTTGCCCGTCATAATACTCGTTATTTTCGTTATCGGCGTTGCCGACAAGTTCTGATAAAAGCATAAAAAAGACACGATCTTTTCGGATCGTGTCTTTTTTACGTTTGCTGAATCAGGCTTCTTCGACCTTGCCTGCCTTGACGGCTTCGAAGTCCTCTTCGATCTCCTTTGAGGGGGCTTTGGTAAGCAGCGAGAAGACGACGATGCAGATGCTCGAGAAGATGAAGGCGGGCAGCAACTCGTAGATTGCGAATACGCCACCGAAGGTGGGATTGAGAACGAGCTTCCAGAAGAATACCATTGCGGCACCGCTGACCATTCCGGCAATTGCGCCGACCTTATTGATGCGCTTCCAGAAGAGGGAGAACAACATAAGGGGTCCGAAGGTGGCGCCGAAGCCTGCCCAAGCGAAGGAAACGATGCTGAAGATGATGCTCTTCTCGTCGAGAGCCAGCACGATTCCGATGGCGGCAAGCACCAGAAGGGTGATACGTGAAACCAGCATAACCTGCTTGTCGGTAGCCTTTTTCTTGATAACACCCTGGAAGATGTTCTTGGCAAAGGCCGAAGCCGCAATAAGCAGATAGGAGTCGGAGGAGCTGATGGTCGCCGCGAGAATTCCTGCCATTACGAAGCCGGCGAGGATTGCGGGCAACGAGCTCGTTGCAAGGGTGATGAAGATATTTTCAGCACCCGACTTTGACAGAAGCGAGGCTTCGGTCGGGAAAAGCTGACGTCCGACGATACCGATAAACACGGCAACGGCGAGGGAGATAACGACCCAGATCATCGCGATACGGCGGGAACGGGTGAGCTCCTCTTCCTTGCGGATAGCCATGAAGCGGAGGAGAACCTGAGGCATTCCGAAATAGCCGAGGCCCCACGCCATCATGGAGCAGACGCTGAGAATACCGTAGTCTGCAACAGCACCGAAGACGGGCTTTCCTGCCTCGACGAGCTGCTGACCGGTTGCTTCATCCACCACGGGGGTAGCAAGTCCGAAGAACTCGAAGAAGCCGGGGATCTCTCTGGCGTTATCTATAACAGCACCGATACCGCCTGCCTTTACGACGCCGATCACGACGATGACGGTAAGGGCAAGAATCATGACGATGGACTGCATAAAGTCCGAAACGCTTTCGGCCAAAAATCCGCCGAGGATGGTATAGAGCAGAACGAACGCCACACCGACGAGCATCATCAGCTTGTAATCAAAGCCAAAGAGGCTCGAGAAAAGCTTACCGCAGGTAACGAAGCAGCTTGCGGCGTAAACGGTGAAGAATACGAGGATGAAAACGGCCGAGACGGTCATGATAATCTTCTTATTCTCTCTGAAACGGTTGGAGAAGAACTCAGGCAGCGTGATAGAGTTGTTGGCACGAACACTGTAACGGCGCAGACGCTTTGAAACGATCAGCCAGTTAAAGTACGTGCCGACGGCAAGTCCGATGGCGGTCCAGGCCGCGTCGGCAAGTCCGCACCAATAGGCAACGCCGGGCAGACCCATAAGAAGCCATCCGCTCATATCTGAAGCCTCAGCGCTCATGGCCGTGACCCAAGGGCCGAGGGAACGTCCGCCGAGAAAATATTCCTCAGAGCTTTTGTTGGCGCGCTTTGCATAGACGACGCCGATCACAATTACGGCCGCCATGTAAACGACCATTGCGATAAGGATCTGTATGGTATCCTTATTCATGTTTTGTACCTCCTGCTTGCAATATCCCGTTCAGACAGGCTTTCACAAAAGCCGAGTGCCAGGCTACGAAATAAAAAAATATATGTTATAATAACACATCTCCGAACCCAAATCAACATTTTTGACACTTTAAATTGATAAAATTTCCGATTTGTCTTTGCAATACGATAAATTATTCAGTTCAACCCGTTGAGAATGCCGTTTTTTATCATTTCCAAGGCCACATTTTAGACAAATACCTATTGACAAAACCGACGTTTAACTGTAAAATATCTTTGTTGTCGATTTGTCGGCACATTGAGCGGATCGAGCCGTAACAAATTTCGGGCACCGCAAGTGTCACGCGAACGCGGCGACGAAGGACAGTACCGGCCTTGAAACAAAACAGGTACGCAGTTAAATATGCGGGTATGGCGGAATTGGCAGACGCGTTAGATTCAGGTTCTAATGGTCGCAAGGCTGTGCAGGTTCAAGTCCTGTTACCCGCACCAAGTCTTAATAGCTTGAACCTCTTTACCGTTGGTAAGATGTTCGGGCTATTTTGCTTTATGTCAGAGTATGAAAACTTCGACAGTTAATGAGAATAGCAAAGCCGCAGGCAAAATTTTGTCTGCGACTTTGTTGTAAAAGAGAATATAATCTTTTTTCTAATTAATTGTACTTCTTGTTCGCAATTTATTGACTTGCTTTTGTCTTTGTGATATAATTTTTTTTGGAAGCGGTGACCTTTGGCTTGACATGACCCAAGGTGAATAGCAAATTAAATATATGAAACTTTAGTTAAAATTTCATATAATCTTGACAAAGCCCACGCTTTCTAGTATAATATATGAACTAAACTTTATATAAGTACCGTAGACAGTGGGGGCTTTGGCACAATATCCCACCGAGGGAAGATTAGATGTATTCAATCCGATCCTTGGTGATTGGATTTTTTGTTTTAGTTTTCAAGAAGGAGATGGGCTCCTTATAACACCCAAATTCTTATAGGAGTTTGCCTGAATAACCGTTCTAGTATTTGTCAAGAATCAATATAATTGATCTACAAATACTTGTTTAGGAGAAGGCAAAGAATGACTGATATGTGTATAGCTGCGGCGAATTACTTAGTAGAATTGACTAATCGTCATAATGAGAGTTGCCAATATAGCGACCAAATTGCAATGTCTTGCAAGAGGTTACAAAAATTGCTTTACTTTAGTGAAGCGGAGTATCAAAAGAGATATGCAGCTTCTATGTTTGACGACGACTTTTATGCTTGGCCAAGCGGTCCTGTTATTCCTTCCGTTTATAGTAGATTTGCTCAATTCCAAACGGGAAAGATGGCAACGGTAGAAGGGGCACATACGCCTCTAACCCAAGCAATGGAAGAAGTTCTAGATTACGTTTTTCAAAAAAGCAAAACTATCAGCACATCGGTTTTAGTTGATATGAGCCATGCTGATGGCGGACCATGGAAGGCTGTATATGATGAAAACGATCCTCAACACAAACAGATAATTGACAAAGATGCAATATACACTTATTATACTACTCATGTGATTTTTGCGTGATTTTTCGAGGAACTTACTATGTCTAACACAATCGGACCATTGTCATTTGACGATGGAGATATTCCAAAATTCTCATTATCAGAAATTATTAAAGCAATCGATGAAATTGAAAAGTTGGTGTTGAGCCAATATTTTATATCATTAGAAGATCCTAATATGATGATTGCCTTAATAGAGACAACCGATGATGTTTATACTAAAGTATCTCTTATTCGAAATAAAATTTCAGAAGATAAATTTAACGAAAGTTTGCCCCGAAATTGGAAAAGCAAAAAGGAGGGCTTGCTTTCAAAATTATTATATATTTCTGTTGTAACACAGCATTATCGTGATACATATAGAATGTGGAATTTGTCTTCAAATTTAGGTTTTCAAGTTGCAGATTTACAAAGAGATCACAAAAAATTAGTTGATGACTATAATGATAAGAAAAAAGAATTAGAAGGACAAATACATTCATTTACGGAAACCATAAACCAAACTTTAGAAACACAAACCGGATTAATTGAAGATACAAAAGAAGAAACAATTGAAGAAGTTCAAGGTGCCGAAGGAAAAATTGTGTCGCATGTTTTGTCGTTGATGAGCGTTTTTACCGCAGTGATTACCATTATTCTATCGGTACTGGTAACATCTAGTTCTTGGCTGAACAATGCATCCGGAGCTTCAGCGATTATTGCGTTTGTTATTCCCAACATGGTGACATTAATTGCTGTAATATCTATAGTATTACTTGTTTCTATGTATCAGAAGATTTTTTATCCTCCGATATTGCCGAAAGGCGAAAAAGCAAAAAAATCCCCTACCGTTATTACGGCAATATTGCTGTTTATAATTTTATCAATCACTATTTATATGTCTGTTTTTGCATACCGCACAGTTCGTGCCGAGCCACATTTAAGACATGTACTGAACGAAGCTGAATACACGATAATAGAAAAACAGGATTCAAATACAGATGAAATACATAAATATATCGAGTTCGTTTTTGAAGGAGAAAGTTATGTGTTTCCTTACGATGAATCATATTTTCATGATTCGAAATTGTACTTTTGTTCTGAGCATAACTCTTTAGAGTGATGAATAAACTAATCTGTTTTATAGCTGTCAAAACCCCATAGCGCAAGAGTTATAGAATATAATAAACACCAAAGCCGCAGGCGAATTTCGTCTGCGGCTTTGTGATTTTGGGTATCCCTTAGTTTATATCGTTAACTTAGTTCACTCGGTAATTTCCTTGTTAGTGGTGCTGTCAGCACCGTTTTTCTTGCGGGCTTGCCATTCTGCATAGTCACGCTTTCCTTCTTCGGATGCAAGATACTCCTGCATGATCGGCAGCAGTATTCGTGCCAAAGATTCCATTTCATATTCGGGGATACCTAAATCATTACGAGGAATTTTCTTTTTTCTCGGCATGATTGAGTATCCTTTCTTTTTTATTTTTTCTTCTGTCTGCTCGTCGGCAATTCTGCCAAATACACGTTGGTGATATCGGGTCTGTGATGTCCCAAGGTTTCGCTGGTCATTCTTTTGGGGTCTTTGCGCCCTTCGTCTTTATACTTGGCATACTGTATCTGCGCTCTTGCATGGCGTAAGCCGTGCCAAGTAATATTTTCACTTCTCGGCTTCTTTCCATCTCTCACATCGTCCTTGCGATTTTTAATAGCGAACTTGTCGCGATTGGCGTACATCCAGTTTTCAAGAGAATTGATCTGTTTTTCTACGCCGCCCTTGCCCTGGGGACTGATTACATAATCACGGGGCATCAGGTTGTTCTTTTTCGCATAGTCGTAGAAATGCTGCAGTGCCTTTCTCTGAATCTCAAATTGTACGGGATACGTTCTGACCTGACCGCCCTTACCTTTGATGGTCAATCCGTCATACTTCAATGCTTTTTCAACATCCTCTTTCCTTATGCGACAAACCTCTTCAATTCTCAGACCAAAAGCATAACCGATATAGATTGCGTTGTAGGCATCTATACGGCCCATGTTCTTCGCTACGGACAAACCGCCCTTGACTTCATCAACCGTCCATGCTCTGTCCTCTCGTCCAACCTTGCGCTTCTCCAAGCCTAATTCCTTATTTTCAGGCAGCCGTCTCTTGCCACCGGCTTTTTCGTGTGCAAAGCGAATTGCGGATAAACGTGATTTGATCGTAGAAGGAGCCAAGCTGTTCTCCTGCATCTCTTTTACATAAGCTCGGATATGATCGCCGCGCACATTTGCAAGCTTCTGACCGTGAAATTTTCGCCAGTAGAATTTTAGGAATTGCTCCGTATGGTTCATATAGGCAGCTCGTGTCTTATAACCCTTGGCATTGATACCTTTCATCATTCTGCGAAAATCTTGAATCAACTTTTCTTCACCTGTCATTGTTTTTCCCATCGTCATTAACCTCCTTTCCGATAGATTGAACTTGCAAAAACTCCGGATATTTTCGCTCCGTTCTACGTAAGTAATAGGTGAAATTACGGTTGAGTTTCAAGAAAACTTGCTCAAAATCGAGAATTTTTTGAAATTTTCTTGTTTCGGCTGCCTGAGAACGAAAATATGGGCTTTCAGCTCGTCTATAACATAGTCGAAAAATTATAATCTTCAAGAAAACTTACTTTTGACATCGGGACCTGCTCATATACAATTTACGGAATTTCGGTACGAGTTTCAAGAAAAGTTACTTTTTCGTTTGCTGACGAAAATAAAAAGACCGCAGGGACGGAAGTTACATCTTCCATCTCTGCGGTCTCGTGACCAAAATCTATTTATTAACCAAAATAATTCTCGTGACGAAAAATTTACGCGGTCATTTCGAAACGACAGTCATATATCAT
Source organism: Clostridia bacterium (assembly GCA_017467405.1). Lineage (GTDB taxonomy): Bacteria > Bacillota > Clostridia > Oscillospirales > Acutalibacteraceae > RGIG1913. Next base: position 656 of record JAFTSH010000006.1, on the reverse strand, counting down.
TTCGAAGGGATAGTTTACTTTCAAATTTTTAATGGATCTTTTATAGCCGACTGTACGATGCTTGATCTCGTATCAAGCGACGGACAGCCGGAATGCCGCGGGCGAAAAAACGCCTATCTATGATTAATCTATAGGACTTCATTTCGAAGTGACAGTCATTCTGTATCATATCGAAATTATAGATTATCATTTTAGGGGACATCCCCGATGACTTTATAGGGGATATCCCCTATATCATTTCAGAGAGAAAATTATATGTCATTTCAAAAGGAGCTTACGTCAAGGCATAGTATCCCCATTGACATCTACAATTGGTTTAGTCTTGTTTTGTACTTGAGGTCTTTGCAAATCGTCCAATGTGCCTTGACGTAAGCCACTTTTTTAGCTTCGCCCGGCAACAGTTTCTTTATGACCTGCGGTCTTAAAGAAACTGTTGCCCTATCGAAAGGATAGTCATATATCATATCGAAAAGACAGTCATTTGTCATTTCGAAACGAGCCGTTCCGCTTTCTGCAGCGGCGATTGTAGGTCAGGCAATCACCACGCGGAACTCGTCATATATCATTTCGAAAGGAACAACATATATCATATCAAAACGAAAATCAGATTCAATTTTCACATAAGGGTGAGTACTATGTAGTCACCGAAGAGCTCC
>JAFTSH010000005.1 GCA_017467405.1 Clostridia bacterium | reverse complement strand
TTATATATGTTTTGTTCAAAATGTGGTGCTCAGGTAGCCGACGGCGTAGCCTTCTGCAGCAGCTGTGGTAACAGCATTGCTCCTGCACAGGCTCCCGCACAGGCGGTTGCCGCTCCCGTCGTTTCTCAGGCACAGATGGTTGCCGACTATCAGGCTCAGCAGCAGATGATGCAGCAGCAGTATCAGATGCAGAAAACCGCCGTTCGTCAGAGCGAGATCGCTACTCTCGAAAGCGCTCTGCAGTATTTCAGACTGAAGGACGACGAGTTTGAAATGTACGATGCCGTTTGCACGCTCGTCAACTACTATGCACGCGGTGCCAAGAGCTCTCTGCTCGTCTGGGGCTGCATAATCGCCAGCCTTGGTCTGCTTGTTCTTCTTTCGGGCGATCCGAGTGCACTCCTCGGCGGTTTGCTCGCTTTCGTACTCCCCGGCGCAGCAATGATCGTCGGCGGAATTCTTATGAAGAAGAACAACAAGAAGAAATACGCCTACTATCAGGAAGAGTATTCGAGGCTTTCTCAGGAGCTCTACACTCACTACGCTAACTATCCCAACTGCCCCGTAGGCCCCGAGTATGCCAACCCCGACATCCTCGCGCTTATTTTGGACGTTCTTAAGTCCGGCCGTGCCGATACCATCAGCGACAGCATCAACGTGCTCATCGCCGAGGCAAATCAGGCCGAGGTCAACGAGTACCTCCAGACCATCGAGGCCAACACCGCTTCGATCAACGCTCAGACAAGGGTTGCCGCCATCTTTGCGGCCGCCAGCTTCTTCAAAGACTGAGTCAAATCAAACCCAAATCCCCGCTTCGCGTGAAGCGGGGATTTTTGAAATGGCTTTCGTATGCGTTGTGCTTGAAGAGCACAACGCAATGAATTGCCCTACGGGCATGAATTGGCTGACGCCATGATTTGCACCTTCGGCGCGATATGTTTGCTTCGCAAACGAGGGATAACGGGCCGTCGGGGACGTCGGCCCATACTACCCCTCAGTCATTTCGCGCAGCTCAATGGCAGCTCCCCTGACAAGGGGTGCTATATTAATGGACGTTCGCCTTGTAAATGACGTTGTGCATTGCGCAGTTCGGCGTTTTACGGGCGGTTAAGGCGTGATATTCGTGATATAATTAAAACAAGCTCCTCAATTTTCCTCACGCGCCCCGAACGGCGGTTGAAAACTCCCCACTCAACCTGCGGTTTGTAGACTCGAGGTGCCGCGGAGGATATACTTATAGCGAAAGGAGGCGGCCGGCCTATGGATCAGGTAAAGATCGGAAGATTTATCGCCGAGTGCAGAAAAAATCAAAATCTGACCCAGATGCAGTTGGCGGAAAAACTGAATATCACCGACAGAGCGGTATCGAAATGGGAAAACGGCAGGACGATGCCCGACTCGTCAATAATGCTCGCGCTGTGTGATATTCTTTGCATCAACGTAAACGAATTATTAAGTGGGGAGAGAATCAGTATGGAAAACGATAATCGAAAAAACGAACAGCTTTTGCTTGATATGGCGAAAGAAGTGGAGAGAAAAAACAAAACGATCTGGACGTCCATGTGGTTAATTATGATCGTTAGTATATCAGCCCTGTTTGCAGGCGTCCTGATTTCTGCCTTCCTGATACCCGAAGGCGTCTGGCAGGTCGTCGCCATTCTCGGAATATGCGTTTTGTTTTTGATACCCTGCTTCTATGCGCTGAAGCTTGAGGTAAGCGTGGGTGCTTACAAGTGCAAAAATTGCGGTCACGAGATCGTGCCTACCTACTCAGAGGCGCTATGGGCGATGCATATGGGAACCACCCGTTACCTGAAGTGCCCTGAATGTAACAAACGCACCTGGTGCAAAAAGGTTCTTACAAAGAAATAACGCCCGCACGGGCAAGGAAAACCCCCGAGCTTTCGCCGCTGACGCGAAAATTCGGGGGTTGTTATTAAGATCTTTGATCTGCATTTTGATCGGGCAGGGTTAATTATCGCGACCGTCCTTGTTTTTCAGTACCAGCTTTATTACCCAAAGCTGCAAACCCTTCGGAAGAAGGTTCAGCATCAGCAACAGCGGATTTCGGTTAATGGCGTATGCAAATCGCGGCGCCCGCTTTTTCACGCATAAAAAACCGCAGAATGAACTTGGCGGCTGAAGATATGAGAGCCTACGACTTGCGATTAACAAGCATATATTCATCGCCAATCAAAATATTATACCCTTTCGGGATTGTTTTTCGGTTTTGAGAATATATTTATACCTTTTCGGGTACAATATTGCAAAACTCTATTGACGTTGCACCCGAAAGGGTGTAAAATAGGTACATGAATACAATTTCTCAATTTATCAAACAAAAACGAAAAGAAGCAGGGCTGACGCAGGAGGAGTTCGCGATCCGTTCGGGTCTGGGACTTCGCTTCGTGCGTGAGCTCGAGCAAGGCAAAGAGACCGTGCGCATGGACAAGGTGAATCAGGCACTTGCGATGTTCGGCATGGAAGCCGTTCCCGGCAGGAAGGAGTCATAATGGATACGACGTACCGTACCGCTTACGTATACGTTCGGGATGCTTTCGCAGGAACCTTGAGGGAGACCGATTCCGGATATTCCTTTCTCTACGACGAGGAATATCTCGCTAACCCCGAGTCCGCCCACGTGAGCCTTACTCTCCCCAAGCAAAAGGAAGAATACACCTCCAAAACGATGTTCGCCTTCTTCGACGGTCTCATCCCCGAGGGATGGCTGTTAAACGTCGTTGCACGAAACTGGAAGCTCAGTCAGAGCGACCGCTTCGGCATTCTGCTCGTTGCCTGTAAGGACCCCATCGGCAACGTCAGCATTCGGGAGGTGAGGGCATGAGGTGTTTGTGTTGCGGAAAGGAATTCAGCACCGCTGCCACGCCCTATGAGCTTTCCTGCGGTTGGCACAGCAGTTGCGTTAAAAAGTTTTTCGGGACGAAAAAGCTCCCCGACATCGACGTTTCAGACTCGGTTTTAGAGCAGCTCGCCACCGAAAGCACTGCCAAGGGCTACACCGTCCCCGGCGTGCAGAAAAAGCTCTCTCTGCATCTGAGCGAGGATAGCGAGCCCCGTCTGACCCTCGTTAACTATCCCACGGGCTACATTCTCAAGCCGCAGACGAAGGAATATACCGCTCTGCCCGAGGCGGAATATCTCGTTATGCAGATGGCGGTCGCCACTAAGATCAAAACGGTACCCTTCGCCCTCTTGCAGATCGGATCAAGCAAGCGCGAGTTTGCCTACATCACCCGCCGCATTGACCGCGTGAAGATTGGTAAGGCAACGAAAATGCTTGCTATGGAGGACTTCTGTCAGCTTGAAGACCGACTGACCGCCGACAAATACAAGGGCTCCTACGAGCGTTGCGCCAAGGTGGTGGAGGCCTATTCGGAAAGCCGCGGACTTGACATGGCAGACCTGTTTTTGTGCATCGTTTTCTCCTACGCCGTCGGCAATTCGGATATGCACCTGAAGAACTTTTCACTCATCGAAACCGAGTGCGGCAGCGGACGGTATCATCTGTCCGACGCCTACGATATGCTCCCCGTCAACGTCATTATGCCCGCAGACACCGAGGAGCTTGCGCTGACGCTGAACGGCAAAAAGAGCAATATCAGACGGAACGATTTTCTCACCTTCGCAGAAAACGCGGGGCTTGACCGCAAGCAGGCCGAAAAAATGATCGCCAAGATCGTCTCCATGCGTGACACCTATCTGGAGCTTTGCAGAGAGTCCTACCTGCCCGAGGATATGAAAACGGCATTTGAAGAGCTTATCTGCAAGCGGATTGAAAATTTAGGGTAATAAAATACCGATGAGGTTTCGATTGATTCCTCATCGGCTTTTTTAGTTCGGAAAGGTTATAATTTTTCTCTCCTTTTTGACGGCGTAGTCGAGGGCGATCTTTGTGCCGCTTTTGCGGGTGGTGGGGGCGTTTTGCTCGTCGTAGTAGACGACGCAGTATTTGCTCCGGTTTATCATCTCGTAATTGCGCTCGACGTAGGCGGCTCTGCCTGCGCCGATTATCTTTTCGGGATAGTAGGTGTCCTCGTATCTTTTCAGCAAATAGGCTTTGTAATCGTCACCGATCACGGGGAATTCCGCTCGCACGTAGACTCGCTTTACGTGTGGGTATTTTTCTTTTATTTCGGTTACGAGCTCAAGGCAAAGGCTGTCGAAGCGGCTCTTGCTGCCGAACAAAAAGGTATCGACCTTTTCATCGACGATCAGCCGTTCGATTATCCCGCGCAGCCTTGTTTTCAGCTCCTCGGTTTCGTTTATCTCCCTGTGCCCGAAGAAACAGCAGGTGTTCTCTTGCATACACTCACCTCTTCAAAATACTATAAGCACAAAATCTGCGCATTCTAATATTTATAGTATATATCACGAGCTTTTGATTATCAATAGTCTATGGAATATTCAAAACAATATTAATAGACTTTAATATAGAGGTGATTGCATGAATGATTTGGCAAAAATAATAGGTCAACGCATTCGCAGTTATAGAACACAGCTTGGTTTGAGCCAGGAAAAGTTGGCGGAATTGGCTGATTATCATCCGACTTATATCGGCCAGCTGGAACGTGGTGAAAAGAACGCGACTTTAGAAAGCATAAACCGAGTTGCCGTGTCATTGAATATATCATTATCACAACTTTTTGAGAATTTGGGTGGAGCAAATACTTCTGAACGCAATATTCCGCTTGAGTGCTATGAGTTTTTATTAACCAAAAGTCAAGAAGAACAAGAGCAGATTCTTAAGATACTGATTGAGCTGGACAGATATAAAGGTAACTAGACTACCTGAAAACTCTGCCGTTTGCAATATGTTGCAGAGGTGAAATTATGAGGTGAATACGATGGTTATTGATTATATTTCTATCGGTAATCGAATAAAAGATCTTCGCACCGCCAAAGGATGGACACAAGCCGTGCTCGCGGAAGAGTCCGGTGTTGAGCCGTCGAACATTTCTCATATTGAACGCGCGGCAACCAAACTCAGCCTGCCTACTCTGGTAAACATCGCGAACGCCCTTGGTGTTACTCTTGATGAAATCGCTTACGGCAGCTTGGTTAAGAGCACTCATGTTTCGGTAAAAATGATCGACGATATTCTTGCGGACTGCTCTTCCGATGAACTAAAATCTCTTGTTGAGGTTATCAGAACCACAAAATCCGTTTTGAGAAATAAATAGTTGAAAATAAAGTAACAAGCCTTTATTGTTTTGCGAATAGGGATAAAAGATGGAAACAGAGTTTGCCGAAAAGTATATTACATTAGGTTTGAAAATTGCCTATTATCGAAAAAAGGCCGGTTACACGCAAGAAATGTTTGCGGAACTTATTGATAGAAGTGTAAGTTTTGTAGGTCAGGTTGAAGGAACCGGCACCGTTCGCGGCGTTTCTTTGGAAACTCTGTTCAAGATTGCACAGGTATTAAAGGTATCGCCTTCTAAATTGTTGGAAGAAGACTAATCAACGTTATAGAAAAACTCTCTGCTTTGATCGGCAGAGAGTTTTTGTGTGTTTATTTGTTTTTTGATGTTATCTATCCAAGCGACTGATTGCACTATAGAATTTTTGGTATGCAGGATATAATAACCCAGGCGTATTTTTCTCTCCTTTCGTGTTCTTACATATCTAAACTACCTGCATTGAGCAGGAAGTCGTACACGCTGATGACCAAAACGCCATCATCGGTATACCAAGGGGCTGGTGTGTCTTTAACAACGATAATCTTCTTGAAGGTATCATCTATACGGAGCAAGGAGTTGGATTCCTGTTGCATTTTGGCTTCGTCGGGAATGGCAAATGCAGACTGAACATAGTAACGCTTGGAGCCTTTGTTGCACACAAAGTCCACTTCCAACTGCTTGCGGGTTGTTTTGCCGGAGCCGTCATCATCTCGAACGCACACCAGACCCACATCCACATTGAAATCTCTTCCAACCAGTTCATTGAAGATGATATTCTCCATAGTGTGGTTTTCTTCGATCTGGCGGAAGTTGATTCGGGCATTACGCAGACCCACATCACTGAAATAGTATTTCTGCGGAGTGTCGATGTACTTTCTGCCTTTAATGTCATAACGAGTAGCTTTGCTTACAATAAAGGCGTCACACAGATAGTCCAGATAACTCTTTACAGTGTTAACGCTGATCTTCTTGTTCTTTTTGGTCTTGAAAGTATCTGACAGCTTCTTAGGGTTGGTCAGTGAGCCGATGCCGGAGGACAGGATATTGATCAATTCTTCAAATTCGTCCTTGTTGCGGATTCTGTGCCGCCCAACAATGTCATTAACATAGGTTTCGTCAAATAGCCGCTTCAGCAGTTCAATTTTCTGCTCGGGAGTAGGCAGAAGCACCACGGAAGGCAGGCCGCCGTACAGCACATATTGCTTCCATCCATCGTATTTGTTTCCTTCATATACAGACATAAACTCCGCAAAGGAAAGGGGATTCATATGCAACTCATCCCCCCTGCCACGGAACTCGGTTATAATGTCCTTGGAAAGAAATTTGGCATTACTGCCGGTGACATACACATCCACATTGGGGATGCGCATAAATCCGTTCAGCACAGATTCAAATTCCTCTAAGAGCTGCACTTCATCCAACAGGATATAGTATTTCTCGCCATCCAAGATTTTCTCTTTTACATAAGGATAAAGAACTTCCGGATCTCTTAGCTTTTTGTTCTCGTAAGAATCAAAAGCGATCTCAATAATATGATCTGCCGCTACACCGCTCTCCAACAAATGCTTTTTGAAAATATAGAAAAGCAAATAGGATTTTCCGCAACGGCGCATACCCGTAATAACCTTTATCAAACCGTTGTGCTTTTTGGTTATCAATTTATTTAAGTAACAATCACGCTTTATTTCCATCACAATCACCTTTATTGAAAATTCGTGGTCGTAGTGCATCTTTTTTTCAATAATATTATACCCATAAATAAATGTTACGTCAACAGTTATTGAAAAAACATTGTGAGTTAGCCGCAAATTTTCAGTGGGCTAAAATGAGATTAAGGACGGTGACCAAAATGTTTACCGTCCTTGTTATATTTTCAGAATCATTTCAACCTGTAATAGCAGGTGGATTTGCCGTTGCCCTCACGTTTGAGTTCGCCTGCGGCGACCAGCCTGCGAAGTGCGCCCTCCACCGAGCTGAGGCTGAGGGACGGGCAGAGCTCGAGGATATCCCGTTTCGTAAAACGGCCGAGCTTGTTGAGGGTTGCCTTGCGGACCGTTTCGACGGCGGGAAGCTTTTCTTCTATTATAGCAAAGCGGTCGCTGAAGTCCTTATACGCGGCAAGCACGGTGCCGAGAAGATATTTGATAAAGGGTACTGCGTCTTCGGTTCCATCGTGCCAGCCGTTTTGTGATCTGACGAGGGCGTCGTAATAGAGGTCTTTGTTTTTGGCGATCTTGGATTCCAAGGAAATATACCTTCCTACCGAAAAACCGCTGCGGTACAAGAGCAGGGTGGTAAGCAGTCGGCTCAATCTTCCGTTACTGTCGTTAAAGGGGTGAATACACAAGAAATCGTGGACGAAAACGGATATGGCGATCAGCGGCTCGACCTCGAAATTTCCGATAACCTTGTTGTACTCCTCGCAAATGCGATCCAACGCCTCCGGCGTTTCAAAGGGAGAAAGGGGAGTAAACAGTATCTCGGTGCGTCCGTCGGGATAAGAGGCGCTGATATAGTTCTGCACGTTTTTCGTCAGGCCTGCCAAGGGGTTATTCATATGGCTGCACATGATCTTATGAAGCTGCAGAATATAGTTTTTTGAGATCGGGATGGCGTCAAAGCTGTCGTGAATGACGGCAAGTGCGTCGCGATAGCCCGCAATCTCCTGCTCGTCACGGTTGCGCGGCGCGGTTTTGTCCTCGACAAGCTGTTTAATGCGGGTATTGGTGGTTACGATGCCCTCGATGGCGTTGGACGCCTCGGTGCTCTGCACCTTTGCGATCTCAACGAGCTTCTCAAGCTCTGCGGGCTTTTGCTTCAGGTAAAGCTCCTGCCGCCCCGACTCTTTATAAATAGCGGCAACGAGTCCCATAACCTCAAAATCCCATTTCTGATCCTTGATTGCCGAGTAATTAAAGGTTCTCATTCCCTTATCAACCTCGCTTTCCCTTAAAAATTAGCATATTATAAGGGCATTGTCAATGGGTTGTGCAAATTTGCCCTTGTTTATTCCGTGAAAGCAAGGTCAAATAAATCGTCCTGAAAAAAACCAAGCCCTCACCACGGGAGTGGTAAAGGCTTGGTTGGTTTTGAACGTTTTCAGTCGATCGGCTTCATTGTGGGGAGTATGAAATGGCTATAAAACAGCCACGAAAATATCTTACCTAATCTTGCCTTTTTGTGATTTTTCTTGCCCACACAAAATGCTCTATTTTTGCCCTTAAAAAATTATCTTACCTCAGCTTACCTTTTCAGAACATATCATACCTCTGAAATGGTCTAAAAAATGGCCCAAAACTCTATAAAATATTATAAGTTGCAATTTCATGAGGTTTTATGATATAATTGATAACACAAAATCATAATAAGGAGTTTTTATGTCGCATAGCAAATATAATAAACGAGGTCATTCGTTATATTTAGACAATTGGAATCCTGAGGCAAAAAAGTATATCAATGAATGTAAAATATGCGGATACAAAGGATATAGTCCTGCCATAGAACAACCCGATTTTTTAAGTGAAAAGGACAAAGACCCATTTGTATTCTCGGTTAACAAGGCGATATATGAAGAATTGACTAAAACTTTTTCGATTTTAGAATTGGATGAGTTTGGTCGTTGTGAAACTTGTGCAAAAATTCAAGACAAAGAATAATTACAAGCTAAAAGGACTATGACATTTCTGTCATAGTCCTTTAATTTTAATCTAACGGCTTCATCGTGGGGAAGAGGAGGACGTCGCGGATGGAGGCTGAGTCGGTCAGCAGCATCACGAGACGGTCGACGCCGAAGCCGAGGCCGCCGGTGGGGGCGAGGCCGTACTCAAGGGCGGTGACGTAGTCGTAGTCAACCTGCGCGGTGGTGTTGGGCTCGGCCTTTCTCTTTGCGGCTACCTGACGCTCGAAGCGCTCCTTCTGGTCGATCGGGTCGTTAAGCTCCGAGAAGGCGTTGCCGAACTCGGTGGCGTTGATGAAATACTCGAAACGCTCGGTGAAGCGGGGATCCTCCGGCTTCTTCTTGGCGAGCGGGCTGTTCTCGACGGGATAGTCGTAGATTATCGTCGGCTGGATGAGATTCTCCTCAACGAAGGCGTCGAACAGCTCGACGAGAACCGTTCCCATCGTAGCGTCGGCGGGCACCTCGACACCGCGCTTTGCGGCGACGGCGCGCGCGGCGGCGTCATCCTCCCAGGAGTAGTAGTCTTCGCCCGAGTACTTCTTGACGGCCTCGGTCATGGTCAGCTTCTCCCAGTGGCCCATGTCTATCTCGCGGCCCTGATAGGTGATTTTGGTGGTGCCGCAGATCTTCTCGGCGAGCTGGGTATTGAGCTCGATTACGAGATCCATCATGCCCTTATAGTCGGTGTAGGCCTGATAAAGCTCGACGGTGGTAAACTCGGGGTTGTGACGGGTATCCATTCCCTCGTTACGGAAGATGCGTCCGACCTCGTAGACCCTGTCGAAGCCGCCGACGATGAGGCGCTTTAAGTACAGCTCGGTTTCTATTCGCAGGTACATATCCATATCAAGGGTATTGTGGTGGGTGACGAAGGGTCTTGCCGAAGCGCCGATCTCGATCGGGGTGAGAATCGGGGTATCGACCTCAAGGAAGCCGCGGGAATCGAGATAGTTTCTGATCTCGCGCATAATAAGGCTGCGCTTTACGAAGGTATCGCGAACCTCGGGGTTGACCATCAGATCCAGATATCTCTGGCGGTAACGGGTGTCGGTGTCGCGCAGTCCGTGGAACTTCTCGGGAAGGGGAAGCAGGGACTTTGCAAGGAGGGTGACCTTGGTGGCCTTGACCGAGATCTCGCCCTTCTGGGTGCGGAAGACCTCGCCCTCGACGCCGAGGACGTCGCCGATGTCCCACTTTTTGAAGGCGGCGTAGTTTTCCTCGCCGACGTCGTCGCGGCGGACGTAGAGCTGGACTCTGCCGGTGGAGTCGGCAAGATCGGCAAAGGAAGCCTTGCCCATTACGCGACGGCTCATCATTCTTCCTGCGACCGAAACGTGGCTGCCTTCCATCTCGTCAAAGTCGGCAACTATCTGTGCGCAGTGCGCGTCAACGTCGTATTTGGTGATCTCAAAGGGATCGCAGCCGGCCTCGCGCAGAGCCGTGAGCTTGTCCCTTCTTACCTGCAGGAGCTCGCTGAGGGAGGGCTCCGCGGTGTTCTTGTTCATATCAGAATTCATTTCGTACTCCCAAATCAGAGGATTTTTACAATGCGGAAATTGACCGTTCCGCCCGGGGTTTCAACGGCGATGTCCTTGGTCTTGCTGGCCTTTTTGCCGAGAAGAGCCTTGCCGATGGGAGAGTCGTCCGAGATGAGTCCCGCCTCGGGATCCGCTTCGGCGGAGCCGACCAGCTTGATCTCCATCTCCTCGCCCTCTTCCACGTCGAGAAGGATGAGCCTGGAGCCGAGGTGAACGACGTTGCTCTTGAGATCCTCGTCGTCGATCACGCGGACGTTCTTGAGCATTGCCTCGAGCTCGGCGATGCGAGCCTCGACGATGGCCTGCTCGTTTTTGGCTTCGTCGTATTCGCTGTTCTCGGAAAGGTCTCCGTAGCCTCTGGCGACCTTGATCTTTTCGGTGATCTCTTTACGTTTGACGGTTTTGAGCAGTTCGAGCTCTTCCTCCGCCTTCTTGATGCCTTCGGTGGTCATTACGACCTGTTTCATAGCCATTAATATCACTCCTGAAAATTTATCTTAAGGATTTTTACAACTGGGCACAATAATGTACCATATATTATATTTCTTTAAGCCCACAATGTCAAGCAAAATGCGCTCTCGGGTATTGATTTTTAACAAAAGTTAATGTATACTTTATCTGTATGAATGCCTGTCGGCGGGGTGAACCGCCGAAATATACCGGAAGGGTGTAATTTTATGAAAAAAATTCTTTGCATCGGCTCGGTCACGACCGACGTCATCATCAAGCCCGTGGACAATCTGCCCACTCCCGGCGCGCTGCAGTACATCGATTCTTCAAAGATGTTCGTCGGCGGATGTGCCTCCAACGCCTCTATCGACCTTGCAAAGCTGGGTGTTCCCGTATCCCTCGTCTGCAAGCTCGGACGCGATCTTTTCGGAAACTTCGTTTACGATACCGCCAAGTCAAACGGCGTAGACGTCAAGGGTGTCGTTTTTGACGACGCGGTACAGACCACCACCTCGATCGTCTGCGTAAACTCCGAGGGTGAGAGAAGCTTCCTCTATAACTGCGGCTCGACGAGTGAGCTGACTGTTGACGAGATCTCGGACGAGGTTCTCGCCGAGTGCGATATCGTGTTTATCGCCGGCGCTAACCTTAACCACAAGCTGGACGGCGCTCCTGCCGCCAAGCTCTTCAAGAAGGCTCAGGAGATGGGCAAGTACACCGTTATGGATACTGCGTGGGACGCTACCGGACGCTGGATGGAGAACATCCGCGAGGCTCTGCCCTATCTCGATCTCTTCATGCCCAGCATCGAAGAGGCTCAGCTGATCGCAGGCAAGGAGGATTTCGACGACATCGCCGACGTCTTCTTCGGATGCGGAGTCAAGAACGTAATCATCAAGGCGGGCAAGAAGGGTGCCTACATCCGCGAGGGCGGAAAGGCCGGCTATTTTGCTCCCACCTATCTCTCGGTCAAGCCGACCGATACCACCGGTGCGGGTGACTCCTTCTGCGCAGGCTTCCTCGCAGGACTTGCTCAGGGCTTTGACTACGCCAAGGCCGCAAAGCTCGGCAACGCCGTCGGTACCCACTGCGTAATGGAGATCGGCGCTTCCACCGGCATCAAGCCGCTTGCCGAGATCTACAAGTTTATGGAAGAGCACACCGACGAGGTCGCTCTCTGATTGGAGGAAACAACAATGAAAAGAAGCGAGATAAACGCCATCATCAAGGAAGGCATCGCCTTCATGAACGAGCACAAGTTCCTTCTGCCCCCCTTCGCATACTTCACTCCCGACGAGTGGAAGGAGAAGAACCACGAGTACGATGAGATCAGACGCAACCTTCTCGGTTGGGATATCACCGACTTCGGCAGCGGCGACTACGAGAAGTGCGGACTTTTCCTCTTTACCGTCAGAAACGGCAACGTAGCAGTCCCCGAGGACAAGAAGCCGTATGCTGAGAAGATCATGATCGTCAAGGAAAATCAGGTCACTCCCTACCATTTCCATTGGTACAAGATGGAGGACATCATCAACCGCGGCGGCGGAAATCTTATGATCCGCGTCTACAAGGCCACCGAGGACGACCGTTTCTCGGACGAGGACGTTGAGGTTCAGATCGACGGACGTCATTACAGCGTTCCCGCCGGCAGCGTCATCCGCCTTACCCCCGGCGAAAGCGTCAGCTTCACCCAGCGCCTTTACCACTCCTTCTGGGGTGAAGAGGGCCACGGCACCGTGCTTGTCGGAGAGGTCAGCCAGTGCAACGACGACTCCAAGGACAACCGCTTCTATGAGCCGGTTGACCGCAAGCCCTTCCTCGGAGAGATCAAGGACGCCGACAAGACCGACTCGGTTCGTTTCTTCGATCAGGTCGGCCGCTTCCCCGAGATCGACGAGGACGAAGCTCCCCTTTACCTGCTGGGCAACGAGTATCCCGCAGCAAGAGACTGATTTCTTACATTATATAATATAATAAATACAGTCAGCCGCCCGTGCACCCTGCGTGCAAGGGCGGCTTTTGCCTGCCTGCGCGTTAAAGATGTTTGCTTTTCGTCGGGTGCGTGATATAATTATGGCGAATTTCACGAATTATAATCCCACGTTCGAAGGAGGTCGTAATTATGGAAGCCTTACAGGCGAAAAACAGAACGGTTGCAGACGAGATGATCGTTTCGGGAAGCTTTGAGAGCGACGGAAAGGTGTTTGAAAAGCTACCCGTGATCCGAAGGATCGCCCTTGAGTCGAGCTTTGGTGAGGGCTCGTTTATCAGATACGAGTTCTGGTTGCCCGAGAATTGGAACGGCGTCTTCGCCGTACACGGCGACGGCGAAAGGAAGGGACACCTTATATCCTTCGTCAAGGACGGCAATATACGGACGCTTATGATGAATAACGTAATGACCGCCGGTTTTGCCTCTCTCGTATCCGAGCCTCAAAGGGTCGGACGCGTGATCTCTGACGGAGTACGCACAGAATAAACGAAACGCAAACCTCCCTTGCAGAACGCACCTGCAAGGGAGGTTTTAATTATTTTATCTCTTGTTCCAAGCCGTCAAACTCGGGTGTGTTGAAAAACTCACCGAGGGTGATACCCAACCCGTCACAGATCATTTTAATGGTAAGAAGCTTTGGGTTCTGGCTTTTACCGTAAAGTATGTTCTTAACACTGGATGGCGGCAATGCCGATATCGTCGCCAATTTGTTAATACTGATGTCGCGTTCGCCGCAAAGCTCAAGTATTCTGTTTCTTACTGCGAGCACCGTGTCCATATTCATCACCAAAAATCTTTTTTATTAGCATATACATTTTTGGTAGACTTTATAGGCTACGTGTGCTACTATTAGGCTATACATAGCCGAAAGAGGTACACGACGATGAATAATAACACCTGCATATTTTTCGGACACAGGGATTGTCCTCAGCTTGATACCGAAAGGCTGCGCGATGCGGTCGAGAAGCTTATCCGAGAGGGGGTTGACACCTTTTACGTCGGAAACAACGGTCGGTTTGTCGCGGCGGTGCGGAGCCTTCTTAAACGGTTGAAGGTTGAATATCCTCACATAAAATATTGGGTGGTGCTTGCCTATCTTC
>JAFTSH010000004.1 GCA_017467405.1 Clostridia bacterium | reverse complement strand
CATAGAGATTCAATCATTCCGGAGTTCTGCACGGTATAATCTAACCGTTTAAGTTCTTCCAGTTTGCTTTCCTCACGGGGAAGGTATTTGTTTCTGATATCCTGAACCTCTTTATTTTCTTTTGCTGAGTAATTATAAATAAAGGTTGTTTCCTTATTCATTTGCATCCTCTTCTTGTTTGCTGAATTATTTGTCGCCGGAAAGTCTTTTCTTAGTGTCCTCTACGGTTTCGCCATCCTTAGAAAAAACCTTTTCGATGATTTTGTCGTTTACCTTATTGAAGCCTTCAACAGCGCCTTCCTCAATTTTCTTATAGCCGCTGACAACGCCGTCCTCGATCTTCTTGTAGCCTTCAACTACCTTCTCTGCGATTTTCTCATTTACTTCTACGAATTTAGACATTGTTATAATCTCCTTTTCTTGATTTTGTGAGTTCATTATACCTTTCGGTTGTTTGCGAAATTTTTGAGAGATGTTTAAGTTTTGTTAATTTGAAATCCTGCGCCGCGTCTTCTCTTATAACTTAAAAATATTCGATTTTTTTCGACAAGGCTCTTGCTAAATCCGAACGATGGGTGTATTATGGCTGACAGTGCAAAAAGGAGCCTTGTTTATGCCTGTCGTAAGATTCATTAAAAAGAATATCGTTTTTTGTGTAGCCGCCGTTGCCGCACTCATCACCTCGTTTTTCGTTCCGCCGGATGCAGGATATTCGGAGTATTTCGACTGGAACACGCTGGTGTGTCTTTTTTTAACCCTTGCGGTAATATGTGCGCTGAGAAACATTAAGTTCTTCACCATCGTCGCCAGACGGCTCGTGCTTATCACGGGAAACCTCAGAAGTCTTTTTCTAATGCTTATTGCCATCACCTTTCTGGGCTCGATGCTGATAGCCAACGACATGGCGCTTATCACCTTTCTGCCGCTTGGCTACTTTGCTTTGTCGGCTACCGGAAAAGAAAAGCACATGGCGTATCTCTTCATTCTGCAAAACATATCTGCCAATCTCGGTGGAATGCTGACACCCTTCGGAAATCCGCAAAATCTTTATCTGTATTCCTATTTCAATATACCCACGGGCGAGTTTTGTTTAATTATGCTGCCGCCGTTTTTGCTCGCCATAGCCCTGCTGGCCGTTGCCTGTCTGTTCGTCAGGCCGACAAAGCTTACGATAAACGAGGAGTTTCCTGAAAAGCTGAATCTGCCCCGAACGGCGCTTTACCTTCTTACGTTTGCCTTATCTCTCCTGATCGTATTCAGAATCATTCCTTTCTGGGTAGGTCTGATCCTCGTTCCGGTAATACTGCTTTTTGCCGATCGCGAAGCGTTGCTGATGGTCGACTATCCCCTGCTCGGCACTTTTTTCTTTTTCTTTATCTTCGCGGGAAATCTGTCCCGCATTGAAGCGGTAAACGACCTTGTTTCATACGTGCTCGAAAAGGACACCCTGCTGGTTTCGGTGCTGTGCTGTCAGGGTATCAGCAACGTTCCGTCGGCGATCCTGCTGTCAAGGTTTACTACCGATTACCGCGCTCTGCTTCTGGGCGTAAACATCGGCGGTACCGGAACGCTGATCTCCTCGCTGGCAAGTCTGATCACCTTCAGCGAATTCCGTATTCTTTATCCCGGACACGGCAAACGGTATTTTCTTCTTTTCACTCTTATTAACCTGATATTCCTCGGTGTTATGACCTTGGTTTCAAAATTCTTCTTTCTGTAACCAAACCGCATAAAGCCGCAAAAAAGACCTTGTCGTTTGACAAGGTCTTTTTTAGGTTTACGTATGATTATTTCTTTTTGCGGAGAACGAGCACCGTAACCGCGGCAATCGCTACGACACCGACAACGGCTATCACGATCACGGCCCACAGCGGGAACCCGCCGTTTTCTTCATCGTTGTTCTCTTCAACCAACGACTCCGTCGGAGCCGTCTCCGTAACGGTTTCGGAGGAAACGGAAGCCTGAGAAGAAACCTCGGTCTGAGAAGAAGGTGCATCGGGAACGGTTACGCCGGCAGGCTTGCTCGACTCGGGCTCGTCCGAGGAAACGGGAGCAGTTGAGGTAACCTTGGGAGGATTCTTTTCGGCAATCAGCTTAACGACGGGATACTGTCCCTTATTATTGCCATCCTTGTTTCCGTAGTAAACGCTTCCGAGGTAGGTGGAATTTTCAAAATAGGTGCTGCTTTTGGTTCCGTCTGCCAGATAGAACTGGAAGTTGACCTTAAGGCTGTGTCCGGTTTTAATGGTAGCGCCTGCTCCGAAGTAGCTCCAGGGGAAGGACATTTCGTAAGTAACGGTCTTATCCTTAAGTCCCGCAACGGAAACGCCGGTACCTCTTCCCTTGCTTCTTACCAACTCGGTACCGTCAACGCCGTCCTTGGAGTTGTTGGGAATACCGTAAACGTAGGAATAGGTCTTGCCGTCCGTCGTTGAATAACCGGTGTTGGTACGCCAACGCGCCGCCTGATTGGTGGAATCGACGCAAATATCAAGTTCAAAGGAATCTGCCTCCCAGATCTTTGAGCCCGTATAGTTGTTGAAATAGGTCTGATGCTCAACCACGGCACCGATGTACAGATCGGAATCGGTCCAACGCACGTACAGTTTAATATTCTTGGGAACTATTGAGCTTTTGATATCAGCGGGAAGTATCATCACGCTGTCCGCGGACGGGTCGCCGTCATAGAAAGGCTTACCCCATTCTTTTTCGGTAATGGTGCCGTCAAGAGTCGGAACGATGGTGATCTTTTCCGCCTCTACCGTGAGAGGATCTGCGGCTGACGCCGTAATCGGAACAATACAAAATACGAGTAAAACGGTTGCCAACAAACAAGAGATTACTTTACGCATAATTTACCCTCCGTCCTGCTGCACGCGTAAAATAACGCACAGCCTGCTTTTTGCTAAATATATCATACGATTTAAACAATTGTCAACAGGTTTGTTCGTACGTACCGCAAACTTTTTTTGATTAAACCGTCACGTTTTGGTCACAAGCTATTGACTTAAAGATAAATCCGCGGTATTATAATGTCCGTACAATATTACCTGCATCGAACATACTGTCGGTGCAGAATTCAATAAATCGAAACGGAGTTGTATCAGATGAAAAGCTACGTTGTTTACGCCAACGGAAAATGTCAGATCGAAGAAATGCCCATGCCCATCTACGATGAGTACAGCGCTCTCGTAAAGATCGAAAGCTGCGGTGTCTGCAACGGCACCGACGGTAAGATCGTCCACGGAACCTTCAAGGGAGTTGACGATTATCCCGTCGTTCTCGGACACGAGGGTGTCGGACGCGTCGTTGAGCTCGGAAGCAAGGTAAAGAATTATAAGGTCGGCGACCTCGTGCTTATGCCCTACTGGTCCGACGTTCCCGAAGGCTATTACAGCGCCTGGGGAACCTATTCGGAATATAACGTGGTAACCGACGCCAAGGCGATGAAGGACGACGGTCTCGTTCCCGACGAGTTTGCCTGGGGACAGAACATTCTTCCCGCTGATTTTGATCCCGTTTCCTCCGCAATGATAATCACCTTCCGTGAGGTACTCAGTACCATGAAGACCTTCGGAATGGCTCCCAACAAGAGCATCGCCATCCTCGGTCTCGGCCCCGTCGGTCTGAGCTTCGTTCAGTTTGCAAAGCTGACCGGAATGGGCCCCATCATCGCGATGGATATTTCAGACGAAAAGCTCGAGCTTGCCAAGCAGCGCGGTGCTGACGTAGTCGTTAATTCCGCCAAGCAAGACGTCGTAAGCGCCGTTCGTGCGGTGTGCCCCGACGGCGTGGATTTTGCGCTTGATGCCGTCGGCGTTAACAGCTTTATCAACACCGGTCTTTCGATCATCAAGCCGGACGCAAAGATCTGCGTTTACGGAATTTCGGCCAAGACCGATACCGAGATCGATTGGAGCACCTGCCCCTACAACTGGACGCTGCAGTTCAATCAGTTCCCCTCCAAGGTTGCCGAATCCGAGGCTCACGGACAGATCGTCAACTGGATTCAGCTCGGAATACTCAATCCTAACGACTACATCTCACACGTGTTTGATTTTGAAGATATCGATAAGGCGTTTGAAAAGATCGAGCGCCGCGATCCCATGATGAAGATGGTCATCAAATTCTGAAGGAGGTAGCTTATGACCTACTTACTTGCCCACGATCTGGGCACTTCGGGCAATAAAGCTACGCTATACTCATCGGACGGCAAGCTTATTGCAAGCCGAGTACACCATTACGATCTTTTGGTCACAAACGGCAACTGGGCAGAACAGCGTGCAGAGGATTGGTGGAATGCGGTATGCACCACCACCCGCGAGCTGCTTTCAACGGTCGATCCGTCTCAGGTTGCCGCGGTCTCCTTCAGCGGACAAATGATGGGTTGCCTTTGCCTTGACGCTCACGGCGAGCCGGTCCGCAACGCAATCATCTGGGCGGATATGCGTTCGTCCGCTCAGGAGCAGCACGTCCGCCGCGAAATGAAGGAAGAGGATTTTTACCGCATCACCGGACATCGCATCAGCCCCTCGTACAGTGCCTTCAAGCTTGCCTGGATACGCGAAAACGAGCCCGAGGTCTACGCAAAAACGGCGGTAACTCTTAACGCCAAGGATTACATAGTATACAAGCTCACCGGCCGCATCGCGACCGAAAATTCAGACGCAAGCTCCACCTGCGCGTACGATCTCGTCAAGGGGACGTGGTCGGACGAAATGCTTTCGGTATTCGGGCTTGAAAAGAGCAAGATGCCAGAGGTTCTCCCCTCCACCGCGATCGCAGGCAAGGTGACGGCAGAAGCCGCTCGCGCAACGGGACTCGTTGAGGGCACGCCCGTAGTAATGGGCGGAGGCGATGGTCCCTGCGCCGCCGTCGGCACGGGATGTGTCCGTGAAGGAATCGCAAACAGCTGTATGGGAACCTCGTCGTGGATTTCGATGGCCTCCCGCATTCCCGTCGTTGATCCCGATATGACTACCGTAAACTTCGGTCACGTCGTCCCCGGTTACTGTATGCCCTGCGGAACCATTCAGAGCGGAGGCGGCTCGCTGAGCTGGGCCGTTTCACGCCTTTGCGGCGGTGAAAAGGCCGCTGCCGCGGCAGAGGGCAGGGACGTATACGATCGCGTCGAAGAAGCCGTCAGGCGTTCCCCGGCAGGTGCAAAGGGACTTTTGTTCCTCCCCCACCTGATAGGCGAGCGCAGCCCACACTGGGATCCCGACGCGCGCGGCGCTTTCCTCGGGCTTACGCTCGAGCATACCCTTGACGACGTAATGCGCTCCGTAATGGAGGGCGTTGCCCTGACGCTTGATATGGTGCTTGACGCCTTTACAAAGCAGGTTAACATCGACCGCCTGGTAGTAATCGGCGGCGGTGCCAGAAGCGAAAGCTGGCTCAAGATGTTTGCCGACGTTTACGGTGTTGAGATTCAACGCCCCAACGTTCTCGAAGAGGCATGCTCGATGGGCGCGGCAATAATTGCCGGCGTCGGTGCAGGCGTGTTTGATAGCTTTGACGTTATCGAACGCTTCCTGCAGATAAAGGACATCATTTCTCCCGATCCCACCGAGCACGCAAAATACGAGCAGCTCAAGCCCATCTTCCGCCGCAGCTATCCGATCATACGCTCTACAGTGCACGAGCTTGGCGCTTATCAGCGAAGCACCTCTCTCGTATAATCACACTCCCATTAAAGAAAGGATATCAATACATGAAACAGTCAAAGCTTTTTGCCAAGCTTCCCGAATATATCAGCACCCCCGACGGAATGACGATCGATTCGGATGGTAACCTTATCCTCGCCTGCCCCAACTACGCGGATCAGACGCTTCCCGGCTGCATAGTGAAAATCACCCCCGACGGTGATATCAGCAAGTGGATTGACGTTCCCGTTCACAGCGAGACGGGACTTGCAAGCCCGATGGGAATCGCCTTCGGTCCCGACGGAGATCTTTATGTCTGCGACAATCAGGGTTGGCCCGGACACGAGCATCTCAAGTTCAAGGGACGCATCCTCAGACTGCGCATCGCCGATAACGAGGTCGTAAAATGCACCGAGGTTGCCCGCAATATGGAGCATCCCAACGGAATGAGAATCCGTGACGGATACATCTACGTAACCCAGAGTTCCCTCGAAAAGGTAGAGGATCCCTCGGGTAAACTCGTAAGCTGCGTTTACCGCTTCGCTCTTGACGACGAGGGAATCGATATTACTAATACCCTTGAGGATAAGAACATACTTGCCACCTTCATAACCTACGATCCCGACTGTCAGTACGGAGTGGACGGAATTGAGTTTGACAAGCAAGGTAATCTGTACGTCGGAAACTTCGGTGACGGTGCCGTTTACCGTCTTACCTTCAACCAGGACGGAAGCGTACGTGAAAACGCCGTATGGGCACAGAACGCAGAGGAGCTCGTCAGCACCGACGGAATGATAATGGACGAGGAAGGCAATCTGTATATCGCCGACTTCTCCGCAAACGCCATCGTCAAGGTAACACCCGACGCAAAGGTCAGCCGTCTTGCTCAGAGCCCCGACAGCGACGGCCTTAACGGTGAGCTCGACCAACCCGGTGAGCCAATCATATGGAACGGAAAGCTTATCGCCTCCTGCTTCGATCTCGTGACTGGAGGCAAGCATCGCAATACTGCACACGAAATGCCCGCAACGCTGGCAATGATCGGTCTTAAGGAGGACTAAAATGCCGATAGATTTTGATTCTTTCACACTCGACAGAACAACCCCGCTTCCCTTTTATTATCAGATCGAACAGTTTCTGATGGAGCACATCGAATCCGGCCGTCTGTCGGTTGATGAGTGCATACCTCCCGAAACCGAAATGATGGGACTTTTCGGTGTCAGCCGTGCAACCATACGTCAGGCTATAGCCAATCTTGTAAACCAGGGTTGTCTTGTACGTCAGAAAGGCCGTGGCACCTTCGTAAAAGCCCCGAAGATACAGAGTGAAACCATGCAGGTGCTTCAGAGCTTTCAGGAGGAAATAACGAAAAACAACGCCGTTCCGAAAACGAAAGTGCTTGAATTCAGGGTAATTCCCGCAATCGAAGAAATCAACAAGAAGCTGGGACTTTCAGAAAAAGAGCAGCTTTATCTTCTCAGGCGTACCCGTTATATAAACGGAGAAGCAGCCTTCACCTTTAAGACCTATCTTCCCTTGTCAAAATTCCCGGGGTTGATCAACATTGATTTTGAAAATCAGTCCTTGTATCAGCAGCTTGAGGAATGCTACGGATGCAGAGTCAACCGCGTTATACGCCATATCGAGGTTGCACACGCAGGTAAAGAAGCCGCAGAGCTGCTCGGAATCGACAAAAAGGACCCCGTTTTCAAGGTATCTTTCACCGGCTTTTCCAACGACACCGAGCCGGTGGAGTATTCGGTAACTACCTACCGCGGAGACAGAATTGAATTTACAGTCGAAGTAAAACGCTGATATTAAGCAAAAAAACAGAAAGGTTTGATCCCTATGTCAGATATTAAAATCACTCCTTATGAACTCGCACGCTATTTTGATAATACCCTTCTTGCAGCCAGCGCGACGGCTGCAGATTTTGAGGCACTCTGCAAGGAGAGCCGTGAATATCACTTCAAAATAGTAGCCGTCAATCAGGTCAACATTCCTCTTTGCCGCGAGCTTCTCGCCGGCAGCGACGTTCTTGCCGGCTCCTCAGTCGGATTCCCTCTCGGACAGACCACCATTAAAAACAAGGTGGCCGAAACGGCTCATTCAATTGAGATCGGTGCTCAGGAGATCGACTACGTCATTAACGTCGGCCGTCTTAAGATGGGCGACACCAAGTACCTCGAAGAAGAAATGAAGGGTATCGTTTCGGTTTGCCGCGATGCAGGTATTGTAAGCAAGGCTATCTTTGAAAACTGCTATCTCACCAAGGACGAGATCAAGCTGATGTGCGACGTTGCTCTCTCCGTCGGCCCCGACTTTATCAAGACATCTACCGGATTCGGAAAAGGCGGCGCCACCTTTGAAGACGTTGCGCTTATGAAGCAGTGTGTCGGCGACAAGATAAAGGTCAAGGCCGCAGGCGGAGTACGCACCCTTGACGAGGCGTTGAAGTATATTGAGCTCGGTGTCGAGAGAATCGGAACCAGCCGCGGCGCCGCCATCGTTGAAGAGCTTCGCGCCCGCCTTTAATTCAAGTTTTTTGAAATGAGCACAGTTTTCAATATTCAGCGTTTTTCGATACACGACGGCCCCGGAATACGCACGACCGTCTTTCTCAAGGGTTGTCCGCTGCGCTGTCTGTGGTGTCACAATCCCGAATCCGCGATACCCTCTTCGGAGCTTGGATATCACGCCAACCGATGCGCGGGGTGCGGTCTGTGCGTTAAAGCCTGCAAGGCAGGTGCACGCTCGGTCAAGGACGGGAAAATACTGCATGACGCGTCCCTTTGCAAGGAGTGTTACGCCTGCGTTGACGCCTGCCCCACCGGTGCCGCAGAGCTTTACGGAAAAGAGCTTTCTCCAGAAGAAGCGGCCGAGATTGCCTTAAAGGACAAACGCTACTACGATAAAAGCGGAGGCGGCGTGACCTTTTCGGGCGGAGAGCCTCTGCTCTACCCCGAATTCGTCTGCCGCACGTCCGAAATTCTCAGACGATCGGGCGTACATACCGCGGTTGAGACCTCGCTTTTCGCAAGCAAGGACATAGTCACGGCTGTTGCTTCGTGCGTTGATCTCTTTATGGTAGACATCAAGACTATGGACGAAGAACTGCACGTAAAAGCAACGGGGCACTCAAACGGGCGAATACTCGAGAACATTCGCCTGCTTTCCGAGCTCGGTGCAGAGGTACTCGTACGCGTTCCGGTCGTTCCCGGATTCAGCGACGGATCGGATAACATTCGGAAAACGGCGGATTTTCTCATCGAAAACACCCGCTTCAGAACGGTCGAGCTTCTTGCTATGCACAAGCTGGCCACCCACAAATATGAGGCGCTGGGACGTGATTATCCCGCTAAGGATATTCCTCTTCCCGACGACGAAACCATGCGTACTCTCGGCAATATTCTGAAAGAAAAAGGGTTCACGGTAAAGTGCGCCGTGTCCGAAAGCTGAATAAATTTAATCAGATACTATTTTAAGGCAGTGATCATATGAAAATGCAGGAAAAAGCATCAGCTTCACACGAAGAAATAATTGAAATGCTCCGCAACAAATCGCCTCTCAGCACCCTCACGGAGCATTGGTTTCTGCTTGACGAGGCGTGGAAAGAGGTTGAAGGTCTTCCCCAGCCCATGCAGTTTGCCAAAGGGCTGACGTATATCCTTGAACGCGCTTCCGTGCCCGTCGCGGAGCACGACCTCTTTCTCGGACGTTTTATAGACAAGGTCCCAGACGACGAGGAGGAAAAGAGATATAAGGAGATATGGAGCAGAGAAGAACATCTCAAGCCTCACCATAATCCTATAGTAATGCACAATCACACGCATATCACGCTTGATTGGAAGAGTATTCTCAGGCACGGACTCAGCGGATATATCAGCAAGTCCGAAGCAAAGCTGAAGGAGCTGCGTGATGCTGGTGCCGACGAAAAAGAGCTTATTTTTATCGAGAGTATGCTCATTGCTTACCGCGCCTGCAGCACCTATATTTCCAGATACAGCGAGGCCGCAAAAGAAGCCGGACAGGATGAGCTTGCCGAAATATGCGGGGAAGTCGCCCTCGGCGCACCCTCTACCTTCCGCGAGGCTCTGCAGCTCTTCCTTCTGATACTCAACATCGACTACCTCTATGCAGGAAACCTCAATCCTACTATCTGCTACGGCAGACTTGACGAGATGCTTCTGCCTCTTTACGAGGCCGATCTCGCGGCAGGCAGGCTAACGAGAGAGGACGCCGGATATTTGATCGACGATTTCAACTGTAAGGCGTGCCTTACCCTCGGACGCGGAGAGCATCAGATGGCGGATCCCCGTCAGGGCGGAAACATAACCGGATTTGACCGCAACAACGCTTATGACGATCCGACGTATATCGTCATCGGAGGATACACCGCAAAGGGCAAGCCCTCAAGTCCGCTGACCAAGCTGTTCCTTGAGAGGATTCAGCCCCGATACGAAAACCCCTTATACGTCTACCGCTGGACCAAAGAGGATCCCGAGGACGTATTTGAGCTGCTCTGCGACAAGCTGCGTCAGAATTCATCCATTCTCGTTTATAACGACGAAACGGTTATTCCCGCCATGCTGAACGCAGGCATCGCCAAAGAGGATGCACTTGAATACACCATGCACGGCTGCAACTGGCCGGACGTTCCGAGCTACAGCACCTGTATTTCGGTCGGAGGTCCTATCCCCAAGATGATCATGGCGATCCTTCTTGACGGCAGCTCACTGAGAAGGAACTACGGGTCGATCGACGAGATCTACGAGGCGGTCGGCGATCATTTCAGAGCTTCGGTACGCGAAAGATTTGCAGCCTACCGAGCAAGATACCGTTCGGATCCCCAGCCTCCTTCCGAGTACCTCAGCATCACCGAATGCTTCACCGAGGGTGTTATCGAAAAGGCGAGAAATATCTTTGACGGCGGCGTGCGATACCCCGTAGTGTATACGCTTATCAGAAACATCGGTACGGCGGCAGATATTATGGCGGCTCTCGACGAGGTCGCATTCACCAAAAAGATCTGCACCCTCGAACAGCTCGCAAAGGCTCTTGAGGATGATTTCGCATCTGCTCCCGAGCTTCGCACTCAATGTCTCAAGGCGGCAAAATTCGGCACCGATAACAATGCCGTTGACAAGCACGCCGTTCGTCTGATGAACACGCTTCTTGATATCGTCGATCAGGAGTCGGTCAACGAAAAGGGAGAAAAGGACGTCATCTCCTTCAACGTAACCATCACCGATATGTTGCATATTCAGGAGGGAGCGACCCTTTGCGCAACACCTGACGGACGTCGTTGCGGTGCACCCTTGAGCGAAAACCTCTCCCCCACCGTGGGCAACGTTGAAAGCGTCACCGCCCTGCTCAACTCGGTATCAAAGCTTCCGTTTGACCGCATAAGCTCGGGTGCGCTTAACGTAAGACTCCGAAAGGACGCTGTAAAGGGTGACGAGGGGCTCGTCCGTATGTGTGCGCTGCTCTCCGCGTATCTTGAAAAGGGCGGATTGCAGCTTCAGCTGAGCGTTGCCGACACCGCCGAGCTTCGTCAGGCTCAGGAGCATCCCGAGGACTACAAGGATCTTATGGTGCGCATCACGGGATACAGCGCAGTATTCGTTGATATGTCCAGAAACTCGCAGGAGGAATTTATCCGTCGCGACGAGCTGAGCGTCTGATATAACTTAACAAAATCAAAAAGCCTTCGGAGCTCCGAAGGCTTTTTGGTTTACCGTATCCGATTTCCCAGAGCAGATACGAACTGCTGCATCTCCTGCTTTGACGAAATACTGCGGGTTTCGTTTATCACGGCCGCTCTTTCGTTTTGAGAAAGCGTAGAAAAATATTTCATCGCCTTCAGATTACTTCCGAGTGCCGCCTTGAATCCGGCCGGAATATCGGTGTTTTTATCGGACATACGATCGCTCCTTTTCGGTCTTCACCAATATCATTACCCGTGAAGAGCCGAAAATTCCGATCAATATTCGGTCTGACCGGTATAGATAAGCACGGCGTCGCCCATAAGGGTGATTCCCTCATCCGTGTAGTTGACGGTAAGGTCACCGCCTCTTACCTTGACGGTAATATCCTCGCCGGCGTTGCAGAAGCCGTTCTTGACCGCCGCCGCAACCGCTGCGCAGGCACCCGTACCGCAGGCGAAGGTTTCGCCGTTTCCGCGCTCGTAGACGCGCATCTTAAGGGTGTTTCTGTTGACTACCCTTACGAACTCGGTGTTGGTCCTTTTGGGGAAGAAGGGTGCGTTTTCGAAAAGGGGTCCTACGGTCGGCATATCTATATCGTCCACCCTGTCGCAGAAGACGACACAGTGCGGGTTACCGACCGATAGGCAGGTGATATTATAGTCCTTGCCGCCCACCTTGACCTCGCGGTTAATTACGCTGTCGCCGTCGAAGGTACAGGGCACGCTTTCGGGGCTGAAGGTAGCCTTACCCATCGAAACGCTGACGTAGTTGACCTTGCCGTCGCGTGTATAGAGGGTAAGATACTTTATTCCTGCCGCCGTCTCAACGGTGATGTTTTCGCTCGTTACGTAGCCGTTGTCGTAAAGGTACTTACCGACGGAACGGATGCAGTTACCTGCGATGTAGCCTTCGCTTCCGTCACGGTTGAAGACGCGCATCTTGGCGTCGGCACAGTCGGACTTTTCGATCAGGACTATTCCGTAACCGCCTATTCCCTTGTGTCTGTCGCAGAAATTGATACAAAGTGACTCGGGGCAAACTATCTCTCCGTCGAAGTTCTCGATAAAGATATAGTCGTCGCCCGTTGCCTGCATCTTGCTGAACTTAAGCACGCGTCTCTCGGAGCGCATATTGTTAATATCAACGAGCTCGGTGTTACGCTCGTTGTAACGGCTGGCTACGATGTCGAGCAGTGCGTTTGCGGTATCGAGCGAGGTGAGGCAGGGTATCGAGAGCTGGAGAGCTCTGCGGTGGAGCGCGATATAATCGTCGATCGTATCGTCCTCAATGGCGCCCGTATAGACGATATAGGAGATCTTTCCGCTCTCGAGCAGCTTGAAGGCGTTGTCGCTCTCCTTGATGCTCTTGATTACCTCAACGTCGATTCCAAGTTTGGAAACGGCCTTGGCGGTGCTTTCGGTGGCATAGATGCGGAACTTGAGATCGGAAAGCTTCTTGGCTATTCCGACGATCTCGTAGCGGTCGTGCTTATCGACGTTAAGGAGAAAGCCGACCTCGCCGTTGGCAGGCGCGGTACGGAGCATCATTCCGGCAGAGGTAAGGCCCTTGAAGAGTGCCTCGTTCATGGTCTTTCCTATTCCGAGAACCTCTCCCGTGGACTTCATTTCGGGTCCGAGGTAGGAGTTGACGTCGGTCAGCTTCTCAAACGAGAAGACGGGAACCTTGACGGCGTAGTAGGGCGGCACCTTGCAAAGGCCCGTGCCGTAGCCGAGATCCTTGAGTTTCGAGCCGGTCATAACGCGGGACGCGATGTCGACCATCGGCACGTCGGTAACCTTGCTGATATAGGGTACGGTACGCGACGCACGGGGGTTGACCTCGATTACGTAAAGCTCGTTGTTATAAATAAGGTACTGAATATTTACGAGTCCCTTTGTGCCAAGGGAAAGCGCGAGCTTCTGAGAAGAATCGATGAGGGTTTTCATCATCTTATCGTTAAGCTTATAGGGAGGATATACCGCGATCGAGTCACCGCTGTGTATACCTGCGCGCTCGACGTGCTCCATTATTCCGGGGATAAGAACGTCGGTGCCGTCGGAGATAACGTCGACCTCAAGCTCGGTGCCGTCCATGTACTTATCGACGAGCACGGGATTTTCGATTCCGCTCTCGAGAATACGCTGCATATAGGCAAGTACCTCTTCCCTGCTGCGCACGATTCTCATATTCTGTCCGCCGATTACGTAGGAGGGGCGGAGCAGGACGGGATAGCCGAGACTTTCGGCTGCGGCAAGTGCCTCGTCGCAGGTCATAACGCCCATTCCCTTGGGACGCTTGATAGAGAAACGCTCAAGCAACGCGTCGAACTTCTCGCGGTCTTCGGCGAGGTCGATTCCTTCGGCAGAGGTGCCGAGGATCTTTATGCCGCTCTCGTCGAGGAACTTCGTAAGGCGGATAGCGGTCTGACCGCCGAAGGCAACGACGACACCTACGGGATTTTCAGCCTTGATGACGTTCATAACGTCCTCGGGAGAAAGCGGCTCAAAGTAGAGTCTGTCTGCGGTATCGTAGTCGGTGGAGACCGTTTCGGGGTTGTTGTTTATAATGACGACGTCATAGCCGAGCTTCTTGAGCGTCCACACGCAGTGTACGGATGAATAGTCAAATTCAATTCCCTGACCGATGCGTATGGGACCAGAGCCCAGAACTATTATTACCGGCTTGCCCGAACGGGTAAAGGCGCGGGACTCGCAGGCGTTGTCGTATGATGAGTAAAAGTAGGGTGTAACGGCATCAAACTCGGCGGCACAGGTGTCGACCATTTTATAGACGCAGTCACGGTGATAAGGAACGGGAGTACCCGAAAGGCGGACGAGCGAATCGTCGGTATAGCCGAGCTGCTTACCGAGGAGATACTTTTCTTCATCAAGTCCGTTTTTGATCGAGTCCTCAAACGCTCTGATCTTGTCTATCTTATGCAGGAAATAGCGGTCGATCTTGGTGATCTCGTGGATCTCCTCGATGCTGACGCCTGCCTTAAGAGCCTCGTAGACGGTGAAAAGTCTGCGATCGTCCGTGACGTGGAGTCTTTCGCGGACGTCACGGTCGTCCAAAGGTGCGGCGTTGAGGGTATCGAGCGAGATCTCGGCGCCTCTGACCGCCTTCATCAGCGCCGCCTCAAAGCTGTGTCCGATGGCCATAACCTCACCGGTAGCCTTCATCTGGGTACCGAGGTTGCGTTTATCGGAAGCGAACTTATCGAAGGGCCACTTGGGCATTTTTACGACGACGTAGTCGATTGCGGGCTCAAAGCAGACGCAGGTCTTTCCCGTAACGTCGTTTCTTATCTCGTCGAGGGTGTAGCCCAACGCGATCTTGGTAGTGACCTTTGCGATGGGATAGCCCGTAGCCTTGGAGGCAAGGGCGGAAGAACGCGAAACACGGGGATTAACCTCGATTACGGCGTACTGGAAGCTGACGGGATCAAGCGCAAACTGGCAGTTGCATCCGCCGACGATCTCAAGAGAGGAAACTATCTTGAGGGCGGAGTTTCTGAGCATATTGTACTCCTTGCTCGAAAGGGTAAGTGCAGGAGCAACGACTATACTGTCGCCCGTATGTACGCCGACGGGGTCGAAGTTTTCCATGCTGCAGACGGCAATAACGTTCCCTGCCGAGTCGCGCATCGTTTCAAACTCGATCTCTTTCCAACCGTAGATATATTTCTCAACGAGAACCTGCGTAATAGGCGACATATCAAGGCCCGTCCTTGCGATTACAAGGAGCTCGTCCTTATTGTACGCAACGCCGCCGCCCGCTCCGCCGAGCGTAAAGGCAGGACGGATGATTACGGGATAGCCGATTCGGTCGGCGATCTCGCAGGCCGTATCGATATCGTTGGCAATGTCCGAGGGGATTACCGGCTCGCCTATTGCCTCCATTGCATCCTTGAAGAGCTTTCTGTCCTCGGCCTTGTCGATGGCTTCAACGTTCGTGCCGATCAGACGGACGCCGTTTGCCTCGAGGAAGCCCTCCTTGCCGAGCTGCATTGCAATCGTCAGACCGGTCTGTCCGCCGAGACCCGCAAGCAGGCTGTCGGGCTTTTCTTTTTTGATAATACGCTTAACCGTTGCGACGGTAAGGGGCTCGAGATATATTTCATCGGCGAGCGCCTTATCGGTCATGATGGTTGCGGGGTTTGAGTTTACCAGAACGACGTTTACGCCTGCTTCCTTGAGGACGCGGCAAGCCTGTGCGCCGGCATAGTCGAACTCAGCGGCCTGTCCGATAACGATGGGGCCGGAGCCGATGACCATTACCTTTTTAATCTTCTTATCAAGCGGCATTGCTTATTTCCCCTCCATCATATCAATAAATCTGTCGAACAGAAATGCGTCGGTATCCGTACCGCGGCAAATATCAGGCTCGAACTGAACCGAAAACGCCTTTTTGTCGGGGTAGTCGATTCCCTCGCAGGTACCGTCGTTTGCATTTACGAAGCTTACCTTACCCTCGGTGATGCTGTCGGTGACGACCTCGTAGCCGTGGTTCTGGGACGAGATGTAGGTTCTCGTTCCGTCGACCGCCTTTACGGGCTGATTGCCACCGCGGTGGCCGTGCTTCATCTTGCGGGTGCTTGCGCCTGCGGCCATTGCCAGAAGCTGATGGCCGAGACCGATTCCGAAGACGGGAAGCTTACCGAATATCGCAGAGATGCACCCGACGGCGGCCTCGTTATCGGCGGGATCACCGGGACCTCCGGAGAGAACCACGCCGTCGTAACCGCCCGAAAGGAGCTCGTCTGCCGAAACCGAAGCAGGCAGTACGTCCACGCTGCATTTGCGTGCAACGAGCTCGTCGACCGCTTTTGCGGCAGAGCCGAAGTTAATTACCGCCGCCTTGCGCACCGCACCTTCACAGGTTATCTTCTCGACCGTGTCGGAAGTAACCTTTGCGACCGCGTCGGTGATGCGATAATCGGAAAGGCTCGAAACATCCGCATCGGGATCGTCACAGATCATAGCGTTCATAACACCGTTTTCACGTATTATAGCAGTAAGCTCACGGGTATCGACTCCGTAGACTCCGGAAATTCCCTGCTCCTTAAGGAAGCTGTCGAGATCGCCCTGACATCTGAAGTTAGAGGGAGCGTCGCAGCACTCGCGGACGACGTATCCGCTGAGGGCGCACTTACTCTTGACGTCCTCGGGGATTACGCCGTAGTTACCTATCATGGGGAAGGTCTGGAGAACGATCTGACCGTAATAAGCGGCGTCGGTCAGTGTTTCGAGATAGCCGCAGACCCCCGTGGTAAAGACCAGCTCACCGACGCAGGATGTATCTGCGCCGAAGGCATAGCCCTCAAAGGTCCTGCCGTTTTCGAGTTTGATGTATCTTTTCTTCATATAACGTCCTCCCGATTCTCAAAGAGTGGCTGCCATAACTGCCTTGATGGTGTGCATTCTGTTCTCGGCCTCGTCAAAAACGATTGAGCGCGGGCCTTCAAAGACCTCGTCGGTTACCTCCATCTCGGTCATAGAAAAGCGTTCGCAGATTTCCTTACCGATTACGGTTCCGTCGTTATGATAGGAGGGCAGGCAGTGCATAAACACGGCCTTTTCGCCCGCCTTGTCCATCAGCGCGGAGTCCACGCGGTAGGGTGAAAGATCGCGTATTCTTTCCTCCCACACCTCGACGGGCTCACCCATCGAGACCCAGATGTCGGTATATATAACGTCGGCTCCCCTGACCGCCGTATCGGGGTCGGTCGAGAGGGTGATGCTGCCGCCCGATTCCTTTGCGAGCTTGCGGCATTCTTCGACGAGTTCAGCCTCGGGGAAATATTTTTCAGGGGCACAGGCAACGAAGTCGAGTCCCATCTTGGCACATCCGACCATCAGTGAGTTGCCCATATTGTAACGGGCGTCGCCCATATAGACGAACTTGATGCCCTTAAGACGTCCGAAATGTTCACGGATCGTGAGGAAGTCGGCAAGGATCTGGGTGGGGTGGAACTCGTTCGTGAGTCCGTTCCAGACGGGGACGCCGGCGTGCTTTGCAAGCTCCTCGACGATCTCCTGACCGTAGCCTCGGTACTCGATTCCGTCGTATATCCTGCCGAGCACCCTTGCCGTATCGGCGATGGTCTCCTTCTTGCCTATCTGCGAGCAGGACGGATCGAGATAGGTGCAGTGCATTCCGAGATCGGCAGCCGCTACTTCAAAGCTGCAGCGGGTACGGGTACTTGTTTTTTCAAATATCAGCGCGACGCTTTTGCCGCGGTGTATGTCGTGAAGCTCACCCTTCTTTTTCTTCTGCTTAAGCTCGGCGGCAAGATCTATGAGTCCGCCGATCTCCTCGGGTGTGAAGTCAAGCAGCTTGAGGAAGCTGCGTCCCTTGATGTTCATCTGATTTACCTCCCAAAATTACTCTGCACAAACCGACTTTATGACCTCTACCGCAAACTTAAGCTTGTCCCACGGTATATTCAGAGGCGGAAGCAGTCTGACCTTGGTCTTTGCCGTTAAAACGAGGACTCCCCTCTCACGGCAGGCCGCCAGCACCTCAGCTGCAGGCTTTTCGGTTTCTACACCGAGCATCAGGCCGAGTCCGCTGACGCTTCTGATACCGGAGGCTGAGCTGAGCTCGCTCACGATATACTCCGACTTTTCACGCACGGAGCTGAGAAGCGCGTCGTCGATCCTTCTGATTATACTCAAGGCACCTGCACAACAGACGGGGTTTCCGCCGAAGGTAGAGCCGTGTGTTCCGGGGGTAAGTACACCGCTCGTTTTTTCGCTGAAAACGGTGGCGCCGATCGGCAGACCGCCCGCGAGTCCCTTTGCGGTGGTGAAGATATCGGGAACTACCGAATAATTCATGTAGCCGTAAAGCTTACCGGTACGGCCGTTTCCGGTCTGTACCTCGTCGCATATAAGCAGCGTGTCGGTGCGCTCACAATAGTCGGCAACGCCCTTTACAAACTCCTCGCTCAATGCGTTTACACCGCCCTCGCCCTGGACGATCTCCATCATTACGGCGGCCGGTGAAATGCTGTCGGCCAACGCTATGAGTCCTTCAAGGTCGTTTGCCTCGGCATAGGCAAAGCCCTCGGTCAGGGGCAGGAAGTTTTTGTGGAAGGCGTCCTGTCCCGTCGCGGCAAGTGTTGTCACCGTTCTTCCGTGGAAGCTGTTTTTGAGGGTGATTATTACACTTCTGCCGTCGTTTTTATCTTCGTGGTATTTTCTTGCAGTTTTTATTGCGCACTCGTTTGCTTCCGCTCCCGAGTTGGAGAAAAAGACCTTTTTCATACCCGTTCGTCCGCATATCTCGGCTGCAAGCTCGGCGCAGGGACCCGAATAGAAAAGATTTGAGGTGTGCTGGAATTTTGCAAGCTGGTCGGTGACCGCCGACACCCACTCGCTGTCGCACTGTCCGAAGGTATTGACGGCTATTCCGCTGCCCATATCAACGTATTCTTTTCCGTCAGAGCCGTAAAGCACGCAGCCGCATCCTCCGGTTATCTCAACCGGAAAACGCGCGTAGGTACCGCATATATAGCTGCTGTCTTTTTCAAAAGTGTTCATTTATAATCAGCCTTCCACGACCATTGTTCCGGCGCCTTCGTCGGTAAGGGTCTCGATAAGTATTGAATGAGGTACCCGTCCGTCGATGATGAATACCTTTTTGACGCCGTGAGAAATGGCATCGGTGCAGCACTTGACCTTGGGGATCATACCGCCGCAGATCACCTTCTGCTCGATAAGCCCGGGCAGTTCGGAGGTGGTGACCTTTGAGATCAGTGTCGAGGGATCGTCCTTGTCGCGGAGTATACCCTCGGTATCGGTCATTAACATAAGACTCTTGGCCTCAAGCTCGCCCGCAATACGTGCGGCGGCGGTGTCGGCGTTGATGTTGTAGGAGTTTCCGTCCTCATCGCAACCGATTGTCGAAATAACGGGAATATATCCCCTCTCAAGGACGTCGAGAATAATTTCAACGTTTACGTCGGTGATCTCACCGACGTAGCCGAGACGTTCGTCGAGCGTTCTGGCCTTTATCATCTTACCGTCCATTCCGCAAAGTCCGATTGCCTTGGCGCCGTGCTTGTTGAGCAAGGAAACCAGCGACTTGTTGACCTTACCGGCAAGCACCATCTGTGCGATATCGACCGTTTCGCGGTCGGTAACCCTGAGTCCGTCGACAAACTCTGATTTTTTGCCTACTCTGGTAAGCATATCGGTGATCTCGGGACCTCCGCCGTGCACCAGCACGACCTTGATTCCGATCTGGCTCATCAGGACTATATCGCCCATAACGGCCTTTTTGAGCTCGTCGTTTATCATGGCGTTGCCGCCGTACTTGACGACGATTATTCTGTTGGCGTATTTCTGTATGTAAGGAAGGGCTTCAACGAGCACCTCTGCCCTTTGGGCATTTGTAAATTTCTCTTTCATTTTGCATCCTCCCGGGATCAGGTGCGGTAATCGCCGTTTATTTTAACGTAGTCGTAGGTCAGGTCACAGCCCCAGGCGGTAGCAGAGGCATCGCCCGACTTGAGATTGATCAGTATCTCTATTTCTTCCTCGAGGAGGATCTCTTTGGCCTTTTCTTCACTGAAATCAACGCCCGCTCCGTCGGTGCATACCCTTATTTCGCCCTTTGCCGAGCGGAAGGATACGTCGACTGAGTTAACGTCAACGTCGGCTCCGCTGTATCCGATCGCACAGAGAACACGTCCCCAGTTAGCGTCAGCACCGAACATTGCGGCCTTGGTAAGCGAAGAGCAGATCACCGACTTGGCAACCGTCTTGGCGACCGAAAGGCTTGCGGCACCCCTGACGTTGCACTCGAGCAGCTTGGTGGCACCCTCTCCGTCTCCCGCTATTTTGCGGCAGAGATCGACCGTTACGGTGTTAAGTGCCTTCATAAATACCGCAAAATCCTCACCCTCGCAGGTGATCTCACGGTTGCCTGCCATTCCGTTGGCAAGCACGGTAACCATATCGTTAGTGGAGGTATCTCCGTCGACGCTTACCATATTGAAGGTGTCGGCAACGTCGCTCTTAAGAGCCTTCGAGAGCATTTCGGAGCTTATCGCACAGTCGGTGGTGATAAACACGAGCATGGTGGCCATGTTGGGATGTATCATTCCGGAGCCCTTTGCTATTCCTCCGATGCGGCACTCCTTACCGTCTACCGTAAAGCTGACCGCGATCTCTTTGACCTTCGTATCGGTGGTCATTATTCCCTCGGCGGCAAAATCGCCGTGATAACCGAGTCCCGAAACGAGCCCGGAGATTCCGTTGGCGATGGGCGTAAGGTCGAGAGGCTGACCGATAACGCCCGTCGAAGCAACGACTACGTCCTCGGCGGCAATACCGAGCTCGCGTGCGAGAAGGGCGCAGGTCTCCTCCGCTATCTTTTCTCCGCCGGCGTTGCAGGTATTGGCGTTACCGCTGTTGCAGATGACCGCCTGAGCCTTGCCGTCCGCGATATGTCTGCGCGTTACAGCAAGGGGTGCTCCCTTGACGAGATTGGTGGTATAGACCGCGGCAGCCGCGGCAGGCACCTCGCTGTATATAAGCGAAAGATCGCGCTTGGTGCGGTTCTTTCTTATTCCGCAGTGAATTCCGTTGGCCTTGAAGCCCTTTGCGGCACATACGCCGCCTTCAATGAGATTCATTATTGCATTATCCTTTCGGTTGGTCGTATTAAAGCTGGAGTCCCTTGGTGGGAGAGGCGCCAAGAACTATATTGAGGCACTCAACCGCGGCACCCGAGGCTCCCTTACCGAGATTGTCGTAAACTGCGGTAAGTATCATTCTGTCCTGATTTCCGAAAACCCCGATACGCATCGAGTCGAGCCCCGAAAGCTCCGCCGCAGAGATAAATCCGGGCACGGCGGTGTCGTTTGAGAAACGCACGACGGGGCCGTTGTACTTAGCCTTGTAGATTTCGGCCACCTCTTCAGGAGAAGCTCCTCCGAGCTGCTGTGAGAAGAGCGGTACCGTCATCTCCATTCCGCTGTAAAAGTCGGCAACGATGGGAGAAAACAACGGAGCCTTGTCCAGACCGCAGATCGCCTTCATCTCCTTGAGATGCTTGTGCTGCTGGGTAATTCCGTACTGTCTGGGAGCGTTGAGCAACGGGTCGCGCGAGGTATCGTTATACTCGGCGATCATCTTCTTTCCGCCGCCGCTGTAGCCGGTGAGGCTGTGGCAGGTCAGGCTTGCATCCTTCGGCAGGAGCCCTGCTTCAACGAGCGGAAAAACGAGAGCCGCAAAACCGCTGGCGTGGCAACCCGGAACGGCAATTCGCTTCGAGGTGCGCACCTTCTCGTAGAACTCTTCGGAAAGCTCAGGAAAGCCGTACGCCCAGCCGTTTTCGGTTCTGTGGGCCGTAGAGGTATCGATTATTACGACGTCCGGGGACTCGGTCATTGCAACCGCCTCTCTCGCCGCATCATCCGGAAGACACAAAAACACGACGTCAACCGAATTGATAATCTCCTTACGGGCTGCGCTGTCCTTTCTGAGCTCCTCGGGAAGGGTGACAAGCTCAAGATCGTCTCTGCCTGAAAGTCTTTCGTGTATGCGAAGGCCGGTCGTACCGACACTGCCGTCTATAAACACCTTTGTCATTTTGATTACATCTCCGTTCGATCGGATCTTTGGCGCATAAAAATACACTGCGCCACGCTAAATATGCATAAATATTAACACATCGTGTATAAAAATGCAATAATATTGAATATATTTTCGAATTTTTTATAATTCCTGCATATACTTCTGCTTTATATGCAAAAAAATCATACAATTTATACATATCGCAGTCAAAACAAGGCCTACTCACCCATAATGACGCAGTTTACATACGGATATAAATATACCACTTTTTCAAGGATTTTTCAACCTTATTGACTACAATATATTGCCGTTTCGGCATATTTTTTTCGTATAACCCGCACAATAGCCGTCAGATGTTGAAATATGACACCGATTGTGGTAATATTTATATAGAATCCGTTTAGCCAAGGGGGATCTTATGAACAAATCCGAACTCTTTCTTGACAAATACCGCGAGCTTGAAAGTCTTGTCAGCGAAAAATTCCGCTTCAACGACAACGGCTCTCAGATCTCTCGGCTTGAGAGGCTCCCGCAGTTCAAGGCCGTTGCCTCAAAGATCAGATACTGCAGAGAGGTAAGAAATCTCCTTTCGCACAATCCCAAGCTCGGTGACGAATACGCCGTTATTCCCAGCGATTCAATGCTGGCCTGCCTTGACGAAATAATCACCGCGGTAAAAGATCCCAAGAAATGCCGCGACGTCATGGTACCGATCGAACGGGTAATGTACTGCCGTCCCGACGACGGAGTTCTTGAGACCATGCAAAAAATGGCCGACTCGGACGTTTCAAAGCTCCCCGTTCTGCAAAACGGCCGCGTCTGCGGCGTATTCAGCAGCCGCGTTTTATTCAATATGCTGTTGAAAAACTCCGAGGGCGAAATAAAAAAAGACGCACGAATACGTGATCTCGGCGATCTGATCTCCCTGACGGACCCCGAAGCGGCGTACTACCGTTTTGCCGACGAAAACAAGCTTCTCTCGGAGCTTGGACAAATGTTTGACAGCGCGTACGAAAACCATATAAGGATAAGAATGGTATTCGTAACCTCCGACGGCACCGAAGCAGGTAAATTGACGGGTATCGTCACCCCGTGGGAAATAATAGATTAAATATACTTTCATCCTGCGCAGCTTTGAAGATAGCCTGCGCAGGATTTTTTTGTAATTTTCTGAGCAATAATGTTAATTTTTCGTTACAATTGTTGACCTGTCAACAAATTAGTATTATAATTAGACGTATTTCAGTGCGGATTACCGCTCAGAATCAGGTGACGTCAAAATAATGTATTCACTCGGAATAGATATCGGATCGACCACCGCAAAGGCCGTACTTATGAAGGACGGCGAGGTCGTATTCAGCAAATACGAAAGGCACTTCTCAAGGGTACGCGAAAAGACCCTTGAGCTGTTTGATGAGGCTTCGAAGCTCGTGGGCGGAGAAGCTTTTTGTGTTGCCGTTTCGGGATCGGCCGGAATGGGACTTGCACAGAACGCAGGACTTCCCTTCGTTCAGGAGGTATTTGCGACGGGCGAAACGGTCAGGGCTCTTGAACCGGATACCTCGTGCGTTATAGAGCTGGGCGGCGAGGATGCCAAGATAATCTTTTTTGACGGCGGTATTGATGAAAGAATGAACGGCAGCTGTGCAGGCGGCACGGGCGCGTTTATCGACCAGATGGCTACCCTTCTCAACGTTACGCCCGACGAGCTTGATGTCCTCAGTCTTGGGTATGACCGCATCTATCCCATCGCTTCACGCTGCGGCGTTTTTGCAAAAACGGATATACAGCCACTGCTCAATCAGGGCGCACGCAAGGAGGACGTTGCCGCAAGCGTTTATCAGGCGGTAGTCAACCAGACCATCGCAGGACTTGCCCGCGGAAAAAAGATACGCGGAAAGGTTCTTTTTCTCGGAGGCCCTCTCTTCTACTGCAAGGGACTGCGGATCCGTTTTCAGGAAACCCTCGGTCTTACCGACGAAAACGCCGTTTTCCCTGAATACGGAAGGTTTGCCGTTGCCATCGGCACCGCCTTTTACGCACTCAAGGAAAACCGTCCCGAAAAGGCCGAAGCCTTCTCCGAACGGCTCAGCCGCGCACAGACCGCCGACGTAAACGACCGTCTTCCTCCCCTTTTCACCAATAGAGAGGAGTACGAAAAATTCTGCACACGCCACTCGGCCGCCGACGTAAAGCCGACTGATATTTCGGTATACTGCGGAGACGCGTATCTCGGAATCGATTGCGGCAGTACCACGACCAAGCTGGTGCTGTTGACCGACGACGACCGTCTGCTCTACTCGTACTACGCCTCTAACCGCGGTGAGCCTGTTGAAATAGTCCGAGAACAGCTGATGAAGATTTACTCCCTTTGCGGCGACCGCATCGTTATCAGAGGAAGTGCCGTTACCGGATACGGAGAGGAGCTTATCAAAAAGGCCTTTTCGGTGGATTTCGGAATCGTTGAAACGATTGCTCACTATACCGCCGCAAAATATTTCAAGCCCGACGTTGATTTTATTCTTGACATAGGCGGTCAGGACATCAAGTGCTTCCGCATCAAAAATGGTGCGATTGACAGTATTATGCTCAACGAGGCCTGCTCCTCCGGATGCGGCTCGTTTCTCGAAACCTTCGCCCGCTCCATGGGCTGTTCCATCGAGGAGTTCGCCGAGCGCGGACTTTTTGCCGAAGCCCCCGTTGACCTTGGAAGCCGCTGTACCGTTTTTATGAATTCATCGGTAAAGCAGGCACAAAAGGAAGGTGCCTGCGACGCAGACATATCCGCAGGGCTTTCCATCAGCGTCGTCAAAAACGCGCTTTATAAGGTAATCAGGGCCACCGACGCCGCGGAGCTTGGTGAAAACATCGTCGTTCAGGGAGGAACCTTCCTTAACGACGCGGTGCTTCGCGCCTTTGAACAGGAGCTCGGCCACGACGTAATAAGGCCCTCCATCGCGGGGCTGATGGGTGCATACGGTGCGGCTCTGTACGGTAAAAGATGCAAAGCCTCCTCGATCATCTCCCGCGGTGCTCTTGATGAATTCAGACATACTGCCGTGTCGGCGGTATGCCGCGGATGCACCAACCACTGCCATCTTACGGTAAACACCTTTGCCGACGGACGCAAATACATATCCGGCAATCAGTGCGAAAAGGGGCTCGGACTCACCAACCCCGACGGTGAGCTGCCCAATCTGTACCGCTTTAAGAGGGAGTATCTGCAATCACTCTCCAAGAAAAAGTGTGACTCCCCCTCTTTGAAGCTCGGTCTCCCTCTTGCGCTCGGTATGTACGAGCTGCTACCCTTATGGTACGGCATCTTCTCCTCACTCGGTGTGGATATTACGGTCAGCGAAATGTCGACGAGACGCACCTATGAACGCGGACAGTTCTCAATCCCTTCGGATACCGCCTGTTATCCCGCGAAAATAATGCACGGTCACGTCGTTGACCTCATCAACAGCGGAGTCGACGCTATCTTCTACCCCAGCCTGACCTATAACGTCAAGGAAAAAGGCTCGGACAATCATTTCAACTGTCCCGTCGTCGCCTATTATTCGGAGCTGCTGAACGGAAACCTTGAGGAGCTGCAACAGGTGAAATTCCTGTATCCTCCCCTTAACGTAAACAGTCAGCGCGAGCTTGCCCGCGAGCTGTACGGATATTTCGGAGAACTTTTGCCGCACGCCTCAAAAAGCGATTTCAGAAAGGCGGTCAAAAACGGATTTGAAGAATACGCAAACTACATGGCCGCAATAAGGAACGAGGGCGAAAGGGCAATCAAATACGCAAGGGAGAACGGGAAACGCATCGTTATCCTCGCGGGTCGTCCCTATCACATCGACTCCGAGATCGGGCACGGAATCGACAAGCTTGCCTCCTCACTCGGCTTTGTGGTCGTCAGCGAGGACAGCGTTGCTCATCTCGGTAATCCCGTGCCTGTAAGGGTGCTCAATCAATGGACCTACCACGCGCGCCTTTACCGTGCGGCTTCGTACGCGGCGGAAAACCCCGATACCGAGCTCGTTCAGCTCGTTTCGTTCGGCTGCGGCGTTGACGCCATAACCACCGACGAGGTCAGGGAGATACTCGAAAGCCGCGGTAAGTATTACACCCAGATCAAGATAGACGAGATAACCAATCTCGGCGCGGTAAAGATACGTCTGCGCAGTCTGATCGGTGCACTTGAGGAAGGGGGCGATAAGTGATGAAGGAAAAGACCTACGTTGAATTCACGAAGGATATGAAAAAGGATTATACTATTTTCATTCCCAATATGCTCCCCTATCACTTTGAACTCATCTCACAGGTTATGAAGAACTACGGCTACAACACCGTTCTGCTCAAAAACAGCGGTCCCGCCGTAATACAGACGGGTGTCAAGTACGTGCATAACGACACCTGCTATCCGGCAATACTCGTTATCGGGCAGTTTATAAACGCCATTCAGACGAGCGGATGCGATCCCCACAAGGTTGCACTCGTATATTTCCAGACGGGCGGCGGTTGCCGTGCGTCGAACTATATTTCCCTTTTGAGAAAGGCTCTAAAAAAGGCGGGGTACGAGTATATTCCCGTAATATCCATGAGCTTTTCCGGGCTTGAAACGCATTCCGGATTCAAGATGACGGTCCCGTTTATCGTCAAGGCGATGACCGCCATTCTCTACGGTGATCTTCTGATGTCGCTTGTGAATCAATGCAGTCCGTACGAGGTAAGAAAGGGTGAGTCCGAAGAGCTCGCACACCGCTTCACCAAAAAGATCGCCGCCGACCTTAAGACCATCGGCCTTTCGTCAGGTCTTATGAAAAAGCAGTATCTTGAGGTGCTGAACGCCTTTGCCGCAATCGAACGCACCGATGAAAAGAAGGTCAAGGTCGGTGTTGTCGGCGAGATCTACGTTAAATTCTCTCCTCTCGGTAACAACGGACTCGTGGATTTTCTCGTCAACGAGGGAGCCGAAGCAAAAGTTCCCGGATTGCTTGACTTTTTCCTTTATTCGGTCTATGATAATATAATGGATTACAGGCTTTACGGAATACACCGTCTCAGACATTACGGTGCCCGTATCGCATTTGACTATCTTGCCAAAAAGCAGGCCGACCTGATCGGTATCATTCGTGAGCACGGCGTTTTCGAGCCGCCTACACCCATCAGACACACCATTTCCCTCGTGGAAGACTACATAGGAATGGGCACCAAAATGGGCGAAGGCTGGCTGCTTCCCGCAGAAATGCTTGAACTTTATGACAGCGGTGTTAAAAACATAGTCTGCACCCAGCCCTTCGGCTGTCTGCCGAACCACATCTGCGGCAAGGGAATGATGAAGCCGCTTAAGGACAGAAATCCCGACATGAACATCGTAGCAATCGACTACGACCCGGGCGCCACGAAGGTCAATCAGGAAAACCGACTGAAGCTGATGCTTGCGAATGCACGAAGCGTCTCCACGGATGACGACGGCGAAGCCCGTCCGATGACGCCGGAAAAGGAGCCCGCTGTAATATAAGCACGGAGGAACGAAATGCCTTCACCGAGAAACAAAACGGTATATCTCACGGAAGATCAAAAAGAAACCCTTCTGTCCCGATGTATTTCCGCAGAGGATTACGTCACAAACACACCCGACACCGCCGTTATTTGCGGTGACTGCACGGAGATCATGCCGCAGCTTCAAAGGGGTTGTGTCGATCTGCTGATTGCCGATCCCCCTTACAATCTGAGAAAGAAATATTCCGATTCGACCTTTCAGAAGATGAGGGAGGATGAATACCGTTCTTTTACCGCCGCCTGGCTTGACGCTGCAATTCCCCTGCTCAAGCCCGACGCGTCGGTCTACGTGTGCTGCGATTGGGAAAGCAGTATAATAATAGTTGAAGAGCTGAAAAAGCGGTTCCGGATACGGAACCGAATAACCTGGCAGCGCGAAAAGGGCCGCGGAGCAAAGGATAACTGGAAAAACTCGATGGAGGACGTCTGGTACGCCACCCTCTCGAAGGACTTTTACTTTGATCTTGAAAGCGTAAAGCAGCGCCGCAAGGTGATCGCACCGTACCGCGACGAATCCGGCAGTCCTAAGGATTGGCAGGAAACCGAGGACGGTCGCTTCAGGGATACCTGTCCCTCAAATTTCTGGGACGATATCACGGTTCCTTACTGGTCGATGAGCGAAAACACGCCTCACCCGACACAAAAGCCCGAAAAGCTTCTGGCCAAGCTGATACTTGCAAGCTCACCCGTCGGAGGACTTGTGTTTGATCCGTTTGCAGGCTCCGGAACCACGGGGGTCACTGCAAGCAAGCTCGGAAGAAGATGTCTTTGCATCGAGCAGCAGCCCGAATACTGCGCTCTTACGCAATTCCGCCTCGAAAAGGCCAAAACGAATAAAACGATACAGGGATATTCGAAGGGAGTGTTCTGGGAAAGGCACACGTCGGATATTTGCAACCCGTCACAAGACAAGGAGTGAAAACAATGACCTACAATTACCATACTCACACCTTCCGTTGCGGTCACGCATCCGGCACCGAACGTGAGTATATCGAAAGGGCCATCGAAAACGGCATTACCGTGATGGGCTTTTCGGATCACTCTCCCTACCGTTTTCCC
This sequence comes from Clostridia bacterium, assembly GCA_017467405.1. Lineage (GTDB taxonomy): Bacteria > Bacillota > Clostridia > Oscillospirales > Acutalibacteraceae > RGIG1913. Next base: position 19,410 of record JAFTSH010000004.1, on the reverse strand, counting down.
GACGGCAGAGAGGCTAACTACAGGGTCAAGACCGATACCGCAGAGGATTATTTCGTAGTTCTTCGACAGCTTCGCGAGGAATACAAGGACAGAATAGATATCAAGATCGGTTTTGAGATGGAATACTACGATCTCTACTTTGAGGATATGCTTTCGTACGTATGCGGTCTCGGTACAGAGTACCTTATACTCGGTCAGCATCTTACGAACAACGACACTCCCGGTATCAGACATTTCTGTTCAAGACCCACCGATTCTGAGGAACAGCTTGAGGCCTACACCGACGCCGTCGTTGAAGGAATGGCAACCGGAGCTTTTTCTTACGTAGCCCACCCCGACGTCTTTAATTTCACGGGAAGCGAAGAAAAATACGAAAAGGAAATGCGCCGTTTGTGCAAACAGGCCGCAAAGCTTGACCTGCCGCTTGAGATAAACTTCCTGGGAATACGCGGAGGACGCCACTACCCCACCGATCTTTTCTGGCGTATTGCAGGTGAAGAGGGCTGTACCGCCATCTACGGCTTTGATGCACACGACGTTCCCGCCTCGTTTGACGGCGATTCGATACCTGCCGCCGAGGCGCTTCGCGCGAAATACAACATCCCCCTGATTTCACCCGACGAATTCAGGCTTCTTGATCCCACCTCCGTACTTGAAAAGCTCAGAAAGGAGAATAAATAATGCAGGAATTTAAGTTTGACACACAGCTTCTTATCGAGGGACACGACCTCGACGAGGACGCAATTCACGATTACATCACCGCAAACATCCCGGGTGACTGCCTGCTCGCCGTCGGCGACGAGGATCTGATAAAGATACATTTCCACACCAACGTTCCCTGGAAGGTACTTGAGTACTGCGCCTCGCTCGGTGATATTTTTGACGTTGTAGTTGAAAATATGGACCGTCAGGAAAACGGTCTTCAGGGTTGACGGAGAAGCTTATGGCCGAATATCTTTGTGAGGAATGCTGCAATTTCGTATACGACGAGGACTACGAGGACTATTTGTGCATGGTAAACCTCGACGAGGACGAATTCTACCGCCTGCACGAATCTAACTATAAGGAGTGCCCGTATTTCAACAGATACGACGAATACGGCATCGTCAGAAAACAGAATTGAAACGCAAAAACACCCGACGTCCGTCGGGTGTTTTTTTATCGGTATATTGAATTTCATGTTTTCAGAACGTGGCACCGGCCGTATATCCGCTTCCGCCGTTAAGCAACGTTCCTACCTCGGTGCACTTGCTCCTGACGCTGTCGGCGACCTGTGACTTTGCCGCATTGCCCATTAGAGGAATAACACAGTTAAACAGGTTGACCGATTTTCCGCCGTTTATAATCATGGGAATCGCGTTATTCGCCGAAGCGAAGGTGAAGGTGTTGATATTCACGGTACCTCCCTCGATCAAAAAGCAATTCGTGGGAGAACCGAAGCCTGCACCGCCGTAAACGTTGAGGGTTCCCGTAAAGGTGCTTGCGGTGGTAATATACGTTCTTACTTCTGCGTCACCGAGAGCAACGTCTCCCGGCGCGATAAAGGTCAGATTACCCGCCTGCTCGATCACGTAGGAATTGCGGCATCCGTCGGCACCGCACTGAATAAACGTACCCGAGGTGGATTTCCCGTTCTGATCCGCAAAACGGAACACCGCCTTTGCGCCGAGTCCGAACGCGCCGAGAACGTGCTCGTTCTCGTTGTAGCCGAAGACGAAGTATTCGGTCTGGTTTATAAACTTCTGGAACACGAGCTCGGTGAAGCGCTCGGGAGGGTATCCGCCCTGCTGATAGTGTATCGAAAGCTCGTAGGCCTGATGCTGGTTAAGGTGGACGTTTTCGATCCATCCGTCACCCGAGTTGCTTCCGACCAGCATACCCGTCTTAATGGCTATGCCGGCACAGTTGCGGATGTAGTGACCCGTCGAGTCGTAGGTACCGAAGTCCATGTACTGATAGGCGTTGCAGATGTTTACGTTGACGGCGTAGGTGTTGGGGCCGAGGGAACGCACAGCGTAGGAATACTCCACAAAATCGTCGTAGTTCTGTTCGGGATACCACGCGAGGAAGCCTCTGATTCCACTTCCCTCTTCAAGGTTGATTGCCGCCTTGCCGTTAGGATCGTCTGCTCCTGCATAGAGCAGCAGGCAGGAGTTGGTGAAGGATGCTCCGCTGTAGCACCAGACTCCGAGCATACCCGTAAGCTCAACTCCGCTCGGAACAGTAAGATGTCCTTTGACGACGTATCTTCCGCTGGGTATCAGGACCATTCCGCCGCCCTTTGCGGCCATATCGTCCAGAGCCTTCTGGATAGCCTCGGTGCAGTCGGTCTTTCTGTCGTCCTTTGCTCCGTATTCGGTAATGCTTACAATATTTCTCGTCGCAGGCTGCGGAAGCTCCTTCTTGTACTCGTGATAACCGCTTATCGGCTGAGTCTTAGTCTCGGCATCGTTGCGTTCGAGAACCGTCCACTCGGTGATACTGTTTTTCAGAGTCTGTTTGAACTTACAGCCGTTGAAATAACCGGCAGAGCGTCCGTTGTTATCGGTGAAAAGATTTCCGTTATCAAAGGTACAGTTGACGCAGGAGACCGTTCCTGCCGGCGCGTTGAAAACGTAGTCGGAGGTATCGAGGTTAAAATCAATATCGGTAAAGGTAACGGTAGAGTTTGAATTAACGACGGCCGCGTTATTGTATTTACCCGTTATCGAGCCGTCCTCGACCTTGGTATTGTAGATATAATTATATCCCGTTTTTACTGCGGCAGTGCAGTCACGGTCGGCAGAGGCCTTGAATCCGGTCAGCGCAGTACCGATTCCGTGTGCATTCTCGACCATCACGCCGACATCGCAGTTTTTGATCTCGGTCAGGGTTATTGCACCGCTCGTAACGCCGCTTCCGTGGGGATCGTCGGCCAGAAGGATTCCCGTTTTCAGGGACTCGAAATAGGAATCGTACAGACCGGTTGCATCTCCGCGGTAGAGCGTCACGCCGATGCAGTTGTTAAAGGTATAATCGTAAAGAGCGGTTTTCTGCTGTTCGGTCATGGGGGCGATTACGTTTTCGGCCCAATACTGCGGTGACACGTGCAGGTTTTCGCTTCTTGATACGTCGTAGCTGTTGCTGATCACAACGCCCTGATTAAGTGCCGTAATATAAACGTTGACAAGACCTGCAAGGCTGCAGTTGACCTCCTTGCCCTCTCCGAAGGATATTGCTTTATAGGAGTTCACGAAGGTGACGTTTTCTACCGAGGGCTGTGACTGGGTCACGCTCCAGACCGTAGGAGCCATCTTCTTGGGCGACTCGACGCTCTGGTTTTTATAGTAAATAACGACGTTGCGAAGACCCGACGATGAGCCGAGCTTGATGAATCCCTTTTCGACCGTTTCGTCGGCGCTCATATAGTCAGTGACGATTACCGTGCCGCGGGTACCGACGGGCTGTTCCTCGGGAGAAACCCAGTCGCCGCAAAGAACTACCGAGTCGGGTATTCTGATCGGGTTTGCGAGATAGTACGTTCCCTCGGGAACGTATACCGTTCCGCCGCCCATTGCGACGGCACCGTACAGTGCATCCTGAAAAGCCTTCGTATCGTCGGTAACGCCGTCGGCCTTTGCACCGAAATCAAGCACGTTTTTAGCGCAGATTATCAGGTCGTTCGTCGGATAGTGATTTACGGGAACGAATTCGGTTCCCTCGCCGCGTGCATAGTTATACTGCGGAGCTGCGGCACCGGCTGAGGTGTCTGAGCCGTCACCGCTTCCGGAGTTCCCACTCAGGAATATGACGAGCGCGACCGCGACCGCAATCACTACGACCGCCGCGGCTGCAATAATACCGATCAATAATTTCTTGTTCTTCATTGTAATCTCCCGTTTAATACGATATTGATAATAAACTATATTAGATTTTACACATAAACGGTACGAATGTCAATCGTTTTTGCGCAATCGTTTACGCATTTTTGAAAATATTTGCCCTTTTATGGCCGATATTGTGTCAGACGAGCGTTATCCCCCGACCGCAGCAAAGCAGTCGGGGGATCAATCTTAAGACTTATTCAACGATTCGGTTATTCTTTCGGCACAATCTTTGCGCCTGTACCAAAAGGTTGAACGGTTGCAAACAATAATAGCAAGCAGATGATCTCTGCCTGCTATGTATACCCCGCTCTTTGTTGACGGAATTATTTCAGTTCAAAAACCTCTTGGATAATATCATCAACATTTTTTACATCGTAATACGATAAAATAATTTTTGATCCGTCTTTTGAAAATGACATATCGTCAAACCCGATAACGAACGCCCCATTGACTTTTTCGGCAATCTTACGATAGGTTTCATCGGTATCAAAAAGGTCCTGTACGACTAACGTGAAGCCGTTATCTTTCGCATCCAAATAAGCTATCAGGCCGTCGTGTAACGCGACGGGTCCTTCAAAATAACGCGAAACCTTACTCTTTGCAACGTCGTAAAACCTGTACGTTGGGTGAACGCCCGTCCCTCCGAAACCGTATTCAAGCGTCACTATATTATCGTTGATTCGTATATCAAACGCCCCGCGATAGCCGTGATATCCCTTGTCAAGCAGATTGCCTGCGTTATCATATATCTCATAAAAACAACCTGCGTGTTGATCGCTTTCTTTTATTACGAAATTATTTTCTTTTTTATAAACCTTGGTGAAGGTCTCCTCGAAATTTTCAAACGTATTAAAATAAGCATCCATCTCTTCTTCTGTAACGGAAACGGTACTGCTTTCTGCACCTGAATTGTTATCTTTTGTCGTATCCGAGAGGTTTGACTGCGTATTATCTCCGCATCCCGACGCAATAAAAAGCAAAAACGTTACAGCCAATAAACAAACTGCTCTTTTCATTTTATCACCGCCTTACGGTTATTATATCATAAGACGCATATGCAGACAAGCATTTATTACACCGTTGCAATTATAAAAGAAGCATCTGCCTTAGCAGATGCTTCTTGGTGTAAATCAGTATATTTTATTCTGTGGTTTTGATATTGAGAGCCGTAGTTTTCTTATCTTATCCCAAGGCTACCATACTGAAAACAAGCGCGAACAACGCAACGGTTTCGCAAAGTCCGACAACGGTGATGTACTGCGAAAAGCCTTTTCCCGTTTCAGCCAAGGCGTCTGCGCCTGCGGCACCTGCTTTACCCTGATAAACGGCAGAAAACGCCATAGCAACGCCCGAAGCAATTCCGAGGCCGAGCAAAAACGCAGGATCGGCCGTCGACGACTTCATCTGCTGCATCAGAAGGAAGCCGTAAATGGTCTGCGTAAGCGGAGCGCCGGCAAAAACGGTAAGAATAAACGGTGCAGCCTTATTGCTCATATAGCACTTTTTCCAGGCTCCGATTGAAGCCTGACCTGCAATACCGATACCGATAGCCGAGCCGATTGCGGAAATACCCATTGCCAGAGCCGTTCCCAATGTTCCTAAATTCATAACGATTCTCCTTTTAATCAATTTGTTCTTTAAACGGTTTAAATTTATGCCCACTCCACGACATATCCAAATGCGAGGAGAACTCCAAGGTATTAAGCCTGATTCCGTGAACGATAACGGACAGAATATTTAATATCATATTGAGTCCGTGTCCGAACACGAGAAGAATTATTGCAAGTATCATAAACATAAAGTTTCCGAGCAACGGCCCCGCCAGCTCGTTTACGGTGGCAGAGATTGCCGCACCCGCAAGACCTACGGCCCAAAGTCGTATATACGATACGATGTCAGAGAACACGTTCACAACTCCGAGCAATACCGATACGATATTGGTACAGCTTGTAAGCACGGATTTTATGATACTTCCCTCGTAGTTTGAAAACACGAAGCTCAGGAAGAAGCCCGCTCCTATCAGTGCAATCGCCACCGTTCCTACGGGTACTCCGGAGAGCACGAGTCCGAAGCTGAACACCTCGGCGTTTACGACCAGACTCAGCACCAAATAATAGATGCCTAAAAGCTGTAATATCGCGCCGATATCCCCCAGCGTTTTGATTGATCTCCTGTTCCTCACGACGCCCTTTATATGAGCAACGGTGAGCTGTATCAAAGCCAGCGAAAAACAGAGGACCTGCAGATTCTGGGCGGTGGTAAGTCCCACGCCGTCAGGCGTCCACGGCAGACTCCAGAGCTTATCGGCGTTTACGTTTGAAATCACCGGTACGGACAGGCTCTTCAGCCACTCGGGCAACTGATCGGCAGAGAGGCCGAACCACGTACAGGTAAGGGTTCCCCACAGAACCGTTGACAGACCGAAAAGTCCTACGAGCAGCATAGTGGAAGAAACCGTTTTTTTCGTAACGAGTGATTTCACGATCGAAATCGCAGCGATTGCACAAATCAGCAGTCCGTAGCCGCCGTCTCCGAAAATAATGCCGAAGAAGATGAGTATAAAGACTAAAAACCAGCCGGAAATATCATACTCAAAATATCCGGGGACGGTGCCGAGAAAGTCGGTCAGCGGATAGATAAGGCTTACAAACTTATTATTTTTAAGCTTTGTGGGGACGTTATCCTCCTCACACGGATCCTCCGCAAGAAGTCCCCACGAATTGCTCGCTGCCGTTTCTTTCAGTTTGTCGAGATTTTCCGCCTCGATATACCCCTTGAAGTATGAAACGCAGACCGCCTGACCGTTATCCTTCGACAGGTCTTCATCCGCCATACCCGTAGCGTAGGTTTCAAATTCGATTTCCTTTTCAAAGGCTTTTACTGCTTTTTTCACGCTGTCGGCATAACAGATGAAGGAGGCGATCTTCCCGTCGATCTCCCGCATCTGTGCTTCAAGTTCACAGACCCTTTGTCTCATTTGGTCGGTAGAGGTCTGCGGCAAGGTCAGCCTGCAACCGTTCAAGGAGACTGCGACCTCGTCTTCGACGACCGAATCGGATTCGAGCAACAAGAATTTGACCGACGATTTATTTGCATCAAGCTTTACCGTTTTTACACCGTCGGGAAGCGCGTCGTACTCGGCCTTGGGCATTTCGTAGAACGAAATCCCGATTCCTTTTGCCGCAAGTTCACTTATACTGACCGGCTCAACGTCTCCCCAGCTTTTCAGGCGATCAAGCTCGGAATTCAGAGCAATCCGTTCAGCCTGACACTGCTTCTTCTCTTCGTCAAGAGCCGCAATCTCGGACGCCACGGACAACGCCTCGTCGGCATTCGCTTCCTTTTGCTCCGCTTTTTTCTTTTTACCTATTGCGAAAACTGCATTTTCCAGCAAAGCCACCTGCTCCCGGAGCTCTGCAATTCTTTCGCCCGAGCCTTCGGTGATCTCAACGTGAACAAGCCCGAGCTTGCGAAGCTTTTTAAGCGTTTCTTCCTTTTTATCTCCCATTATGATGAGAGATACTTTTTTCATAGGCACGATCATAATGAACAAACCTCCATTTCGGAAGCCTCAACATTACGAAGTGCAATTTTGCGTTTTGATATTTTGGAACGCACCACGGCACTGACCTGTTGGTCGGCCATATAGATGGATATTTTCTTGATATTTTCCTCTGTTTCGGGGATTTTTACCTTTTCGAACAGATTCACCCTTTGAGATGTCGCGATAAGCTCCTTCTCCAAGAGCCTGACCTGCTCGTCCAACACTTCTGCCGCCAGATCGAGGGATATTGCCTTCTCCATATGGTTTGCGGCTATATCCACCCAAAGAGGTGTTTCGTAAAGATCGTAATCAGCTCTCCCGAAATCCGCCCCCTCGAAGGTAGGAATCTCAACGCCTGCAATATTCCCTTTTCCTTTGCGGACGTTGCTGACCGTTATTATTCCTTCGGGAAAGGCCTCCTTTTCGCTGAACACGGCAATCCAATCGTGAAAGCCTTTTTCAAGAGCTTCTCTTTCTTTTCTTACCGCTTTAGCCTTGGCTTCGATCGTGCGGATTTCCGATTGGAGCTGTTGTTTTTTCAGTGTCAGAGTAGGCAAATATCTGCGGTACATCTTGAGTGCGTCCTTTTGTACCTTTAACTCATTTTTAGTCAGTTTGATTTTTGCCAAAACTACAGTCCTCCCTACCTAACAGGCCAAAATTCATCAGTAAGGTCTGACTTTATTCCGGTTTCGTCACTTTGGAAGCAGTCGGCTAAGATCTCCCATCCTGTATTCAGCGCATCTTCAAGGGGCAGATTTACCGACAGATCCATCAGCTTGTTTTCAAAAAGCTCGCCGTATTTCAACAGCTTTTCATCCCAACGGCTCATCGAAAAGCCCATGTTCTTCTTTTCAAGCGTTTCCTTGTAGGAAGAATACAAACGGATCATTGCGTCCATCAGTGCACGGTGGTCTTTTCGCGTTTTGCCGTTTACGTTTTGTTTAAGTCTTGAGAGCGAGCCGAACGGTTCGATACGGCCGCCCTTAAGGTAGTACTGTCCCTCCGTGATATATCCCGTATTATCGGGAACGGGATGCGTTACGTCATCACCGGGCATTGTGGTAACCGCCAAAACGGTAACCGAGCCCGAATCCGCAAAGTCAACCGCCTTTTCGTAACGGGCGGCAAGCTGAGAATACAGATCGCCGGGATATCCGCGGTTTGAGGGCACCTGCTCCTGAGTGATGGCTATTTCCTTCATAGCGTCGGCAAAGTTGGTCATATCGGTGAGAAGCACCAGCACGTCCTTGTTTTGAAGAGCAAACTGCTCTGCCACCGCCAATACCATATCGGGAATCATCATACATTCAACCGTGGGATCGGACGCCGTATGGATGAACATAACGGTTTTGCTGAGTGCTCCGCCCTTTGAAAGCTCATCCTTAAAATACAGGAAGTCGTCGTATTTAAGTCCCATGCCTCCGAGCACGATCACGTCCGCTTCTGCCTGCATCGCGATACGGGCAAGAAGCTGGTTGTACGGCTCTCCGGAAATCGAGAAGATAGGCAGCTTCTGAGATACGACCAAGGTGTTGAACATATCGATCATGGGGATGTTGGTCCTCATCATTCGGTTGGCAAGAATTCGCTTGGTGGGATTAACCGAGGGGCCGCCGATCGGCTTCATATTTTCGGTAAGCGCAGGGCCTTTATCCCTCGGCTCTCCCGAGCCGTTAAATATGCGTCCCAACAGATCTTCGCTGAAGGAGACGCGCATTTCGTGTCCCAAAAAGCGAACCTCGTCTCCCGTGGAAACGCCCTGACCTCCCGCAAATACCTGCAGTGATACGACGTCACCGTCGATCTTATTAACCTGCGCAAGCGATTTTCCGAAGCGCGTATTGATCTGAGCCAATTCCTTATACTGAACGCCGTCAGCACGCACCGTGATGACGTTGCCGGTGATGGATTCTATTCGATTGTAAACCTTATTCATTCTCATTCACCGTCCTTTAATAAGCTCGCGGCGAGCGGATCAAGCTTGCCTTTGCCCTCGACGTAAAGAGCGTCGATTTCAGACTCCGCCTTTTTAAAAGCATCGCTCTCAAACTCAGTATAGTTCCAGTCAATAAACCTTTGGCGCATACGGTTAAAGAAGCCGCGCGCATCGTCCTTGCTTTCTATTGCGTAATCGCTGCCCAAAACGTGGATAAGCTTATCGGTAACGTAACGCTGACGCGCGGTGCCGCAATTGGCTTCGATCAGATCGAAGGAATTCTGTTGCAGATAGACCGAATCGAGCATTTCGGATTTCAGGTAAATAATATAATCCGAGAGGGTCGTGCCTTCTTCGCCGACGACCTTCATCATGGAACCGATCTCGTCACCGTGATGAAGAATGTTTTTGCAAAACTCCGACTTTTTGCCGTCAATAACGCTTTTATATTTTGACCAGGAAATAAGCGGGTCGATGGCAGGATATTTTCTCGCATCCGAACGCTCACGGGAAAGTCCGTGGAAGGCGCCTACGACCTTCAAGGTTGCCTGCGTTACCGGCTCTTCGAAGTTACCGCCCGCAGGGGAAACGGTGCCGCCGATGGTAACGGAGCCCGTGCTGCCGTCAGGCAAACGGACATAGCCCGCTCTTTCGTAAAACGCCGCGATGTAGGACTCCAGATATGCGGGGAAAGCCTCCTCGCCGGGAATTTCTTCGAGTCTGCCCGACATTTCACGAAGCGCCTGCGCCCAACGGGAGGTTGAATCTGCCAAAAGCAGAACGTTCAGACCCATCTGGCGATAATACTCCGCAAGGGTAACCGAGGTATAAACCGAAGCCTCGCGGGACGCAACAGGCATAGAGGACGTATTGCAGATAATAATGGTACGCTCCATGAGCGAACGGCCCGTTTTGGGGTCGATCAGTTCGGGGAACTCGGTCAGGGTTTCAACGACTTCGCCCGCGCGCTCACCGCAGGCGGCAATGATCACTATATCAACGTCTGCATATTTCGAGGTGGTATGCTGTAACACCGTTTTGCCTGCGCCGAACGGACCGGGAATACAATAGGTGCCTCCCTTTGCCACGGGGAAAAAGGAGTCGATAAGACGCACCTTGGTTTCCATCGTTTCAACCGGTGCCAATCTTTCGCTGTAGCATTTTACCGCACGTTTTACAGGCCATTTGAAGGACATGGAAAGTGATATATCCCGTCCGCGTTCATCCGTTACAACCGCCACGGTTTCCTTAACGGTATATTCGCCCTTTTCGGCAATGGATTTTACGGTGTAGTTGCCAAGCAGATAAAAGGGCACGAATATCTTATGTGTAAAGGGGCCTTCGGGAACGGTTCCGATATATTCACCTGCACGGACGAGGTCACCGACGTGAGCGGTAGGCGTGAACTCCCACTTTTTCTCGGCGTTGAGCCCGTCTGCGTAAATACCGCGCTCCAGAAACCAACCCGCCTGCTGAGCCAATACGGGAAGCGGATTCTGAAGTCCGTCGTATATCTGACCGAGCAAGCCGGGGCCGAGATCTGCGGACAGCATATCTCCCGTAAATTCCACTTTATCCCCGCATTTAATGCCGTCGGTCATTTCATATACCTGTATCTGAGCAATATTTCCTCTTATACGGATAACCTCGCTTTTAAGCGCGGTATCCCCTACCAGAACAAAGCATATCTCGTTCATGGAAACGTTGCCGTTAAATTCAACCGACACCAAGTTTCCGTTTATGCTTACAACCCTTCCTGTGTTTTCGGTCATTACATTGCCTCCAACCTATCTCCGTTCAAAACGGAGTTATAAATATTTCTGTACGCGGCTTCGCCGAGCTCTGTCTCAAACCGTCTTATACGCAAGATCAGCTTTAATTTAAGGCCGTAATAAAAGACGTAATCCTCCGAGAAGGTATCCATCGGCCTGAGGGTTTCCAAAAAGCTCAAGCGGTAATCAAAAAGGAGCTTTTCCGCTTCCATGGGGCTTTCCGATTCTACCGCCGTGCTTACCGCCCTCGTAAGCTCGACGGAGAAAAACGCATTTCCCGTATCGAAAGACTTTTTCATCTTCTCTGCCCGAGCCTTGCCGAGAGCAAGCCGCAAATTCCGTTCGCCTTCATTGAAGGCGTCGATCAACTTCGAGCCTGTTTTTTCGGGCAAAATCGGCGGTACGAGTGTTAGTTTCCTCATTTCGTTTCGTGTCTTTTCGCCTAAAAAACGGTCGCAAAGCTCCAAAAAACGTTCCTCCGTAATAGGCATCGGCGTATTTTCGCTGATACCGTCCAAAGAAGGCAGCTGAGAAACCAAATAATATTCAGCCATAGACCTTACGCCTCTTTCAAAAGCTTCGTAACCCTGGGACTGAGGTAGTTGGAAAGCATATCCACCACAGCCTCTGCGGAGTAATCGTAATAAGCACTGCCGTTATTTACGGAAATACGGAATCCGCCGTCAAAGTTGTCGTTCGCCTTCAGCGTGATACCCTTCAAGGCTTTTTCTTTAAGGGCGGCAAGCAGGGTTTCTTCCAGCTCCTTGAGATCCTCGCTGTTCAGGATCACGGACAGATCCTCGGCATCAGGCTTGCTCGTCCAGCTTTCCACTACGGTGACGATCAGTTTCGCAAGCGACTGAGATGAGTACACCTCGGTAATGTTTTCGCTCACGATAGCATTAAGCTCTCTTGTAACGCTTTCTCTGAAAGAGATCAACAGATTTCTTCCTGCCTGACGAATGGCATCCTCACTCGACTTCACCATTCGGTCGTTCTCGTTTTTGGCGTTAAGCAAAATTCTATCCGCCTCAGCCTGTGCATCCGAAATAATTTTCTCTGCTTTTTCCTTTGCGGATTCAAGTATAGCTTCAGCCTCGGCCTCAGCAGCCTCTACACCATCCTTTTTGATCCGGTCAATCAGTTCCTGAAGTTGTACTTCCATAACGCTATCTCCTTTTATAGTAATTTGCCGTAAAAACACAAAGGAACCAGTATCTCTGCAGTCAGCTGGTTCCTTAAATATTATAACTATTTTCTTCCGGTATTATATCACGGATTTGTTATTTCGTCAATACTTTTAGATGTCAAATTTAAAAGCGCGAAATTCAAACGCAACCGGTATGAAATCTTGATTTTCTTCAGTTTTTCGTCAATTCCCGCCACAGATCGGTCCTGTATTTTTTATTATAAGAGGAAACCTGTGCTTTGACGGACTTTTTGAAATTTTCACATTCATCGGCAATGAAGATCGGTATGTTGTGTAATGCGTCCGCCAAATCGTAAAGTCTGTCGAACTCTTTGTTTTGTGCGCAAAAAGAAAGCAGATTAAAACCGTTAAGCAAAAAATCGTAATAAAACTCGTCTTTTACAATTCTGTCCATGTAGGTATATACATTCTCGACGTATACCCAATGAAACACTTCTTTATCTATACTTTTAATATTTCTCAAAGCATTTCTGATAATGTTTGGCTCAATACAATTAGACTCCTGCTTTTCGGATAACACTTTGCAAACAGCGTTTATAATCTCACCATTATAATCTGCTTGAGGATTTGAACGAATTGACGTTATAACGGCATACACGTCATAAAAATCATACTTGTTAAGCAACATATCATCACCTCGTTTGGTTCAGTATAGCATAGAAGCGCTGAAAAAGTAAAGTCCCGAACGCTTATACGTTCGGGATTTTTAATTCACCTACAGTCTTGAACCGTTCAAAACACAGCAAGTGAGTTGTTTGTGTGCGCACAATCAGCATCGAGTGATTCGTCTCACAATTTTACCACAGGCAATTTTTGCCCCCGCATTTCCCGACGGTTGCGTGGAAAAGTCGTCGAAGGAAACGTGCAAAACAACAGTTTTGCCAATAATCTCACTCAAGGTAAACCGATCCGTCAGGAAGGCACTGAAAGCGTATCCGTTCACCCCGAAGAGAGGCGGCATATCTCCTGCGTGATAAGGGTGCGGACAGTTTTGCGGATTATAATGCATTCCCGAATCTGCAAAGGGATCTGCCTCGTCTCCCGTACAGGAGCCGCCCTGATGGATATGAAAGGCAAAAACGGGAGAGGAGCATACGTTTTCGGGATTTGGCAATCCTTCCATCTCGGTGACCACCACAACACCGTAAAGATGCTCATAGAAACGAACTGTTCCAAACAGATTTGGGTAGAGAGCACTGCCCCTTACGCTTGCCCAGGCTTGCGGGCGTGTACGCCATAGAGTTTCAGGATGAATGAAACGGGCATTTCGATTCATAAGACACCTCGCTTTTTTGTTCAGTATATGCGAGACCTCGCCCGTCGGTTCCTGACGTTGCAGTATCGTGCCCGCTTTAACGCTAAACGACGCTTTGCTCTGCGGACACAAAAACCAAGTCATTCAATAATTTCATCCGCGTTTTTCTCTCTACTTTCTGCTTGTAACGCATACATCAAACCATACAGAACGGATAAGTCATTGGGAAATTCTTTTTTTGCTTCACGCCATAACGCAATTCTTTCGACATTCTTCCCCAAGTGAGCAAACTCGGTGCTTTTTTCTCTGTATTCTTGAATCTTCTTTTCTTTTTCAATTTTTCCTACACCAAGAAGATCATCAATACTTACATGCACACAATAAAAGAAAAGTTGATATTTTTCAACCTCAGGTTGAAAGCGATATCACTCGCCGCAGGCGAATATAACTAAAAACTCTCGTTCAAAAGAACAAGAGTTTTTCTAGGATCAGCACTCAAAATACAACCGGTCTAAAACCTGTTTTTCTTTAATTCATATGTTGTAGTTTTTCAACGGCAGATGTTTTTATTGCCGTTTCTCCACCAAAATTTGCACAATATTGATAATACGTAATCGCTTTGCTGTTTTCTTCTAGTTTTTCATAAACCTCACCTAATTTATAATGAACAACAAGTTTACCGAGATTATCAAGTTTCGGGAAAGAACGTTCAAGCATTTTCAGATTATATGTTTCAACCGTTTTATAGTCACCTATTGCCATTGCACGATCGCTTTTTAAGATGGCATCAACTAAACCCACAGATATAATATCCAGTTTCTGTTTTTGCATTTCATTAAAAATCACTTCTGCATCTTCCTTTTTATCATACGAAAACAAAAGAGAGGCTTTGAAGAGATTGGCAAACGCTTTCCTTTTATGACTTGCAACTACGCTCATTTCATCAACTGTTGCAAGTGCCTTTTCTCTATCATCCAACGAATCATATGCAATCGCAACTAATTGCAAAACATCTATGTCCGGTTTCTTGATGATTAGGTCGTCTGAATTTTTTAAAAGTTCATAGTGTTTTATAAATTCAGCAGGTTTTAATTCGTTGCGGACAAGTTTATTGCCAAGATTTATTAACTTCCCCTTGCCTTCAGCATACCCTCCCCAAAATATTATAAGGATATTAAGCACATAAACAATCACACCTAAAGCAAAAAGGAACGTACTATCAATACCCACGTTAGTAAAAAGTATTGCAAACGTAATACAAATACTTCCTAAAATAAAATAGCACATTGCCATAATCAATATTTTTCTAAAACTCTTTTTTGTTAAGAACATATCTTCACCGCCTTGTGTTCATTGTATGCTTGTGTCAAATCAGGGACAAATCGCCCTTGGCTCCCTCTGACGAGGGAGCTGTCAGCGAAGCTGACTGAGGGAGAGATAACGCTATCTCAAATATTCCTTGATATCATTCACAAATTGATTGCCACATCGAGCAAGTTCGCCCAGCACACGATTTACCCCTTGCTCACTCTTATACCAATTATCTTTTGTTATATTATAACAATGCACAGGGCAAACTTTTATTTCAACATTGGGGAAAGCCATTTGATACAGCATTAAACATCTACGAGCGTGAAACGCTTTACATACGATTAACGCCGTTTTAATATCTATTCCTTTTTCATCAGCAACTTTTCTTGACAAAAAAGCATTGTCCCTTGTATGCCCTGATTTATCCTCACCTATTATTGCGTTCAACGGAACACCGTTTTTTATAAACACATCCGTAAAAAATTCACAATCGGTTGAGTAATTACCATTATATATATCAACTTTGGAACGAACCCCGGGCCATTTATTACGCTTTACACTTACTCCGCCCGATGGAATAAGCCATTTTGCATATCCCTTATGATACAGTTCGGCAGCATATTCCGGTTGTTCGGGATGAGAACCACCGGGCAAAAAAATAGCATCAACCTTTTCAGGTTCGTCAGAAACAAATATGTAATTCGATATATCTGTAATAATACGGTTCATAATATTTCACCTTGAATGAATTATTAACGACTGTTTTTAAGTATGACAAAAATCATACTTCTACATAAGAAATCATACCATATTACAAGGATATATTAAAGTGTGGTATGACAGTTATTCCTGCCTTGCCCTGCTTATTGTGATGAAATAAGCGAGGCAAGGTGGTATTTGTCCCTATTGTACCTCAACCATAACATAAAAGCGGCGGAGGCGCAAGGCGTAATGAAATATGCCTGAAAACCGAGTTACGAGTGTGGACGACTTAACGTTTGCAAAACTCTTGGCCTGTTATATCGTTGAATTATCACAAACGTCAAATCAAACAAAGCAGAAAAGATGGAGGTTAAAACAAAAACAAGCATTGCCCCAAACCACATCGAAGCTACAATCGGCAAAAAGCTTAGTATGGCAATCGTTTCATGCACCAATTCCGACTGGCACGTTGCCCCTGCTATCTCGTGCCAAGAGTGTTGATTTTTATCAAAAACATTCGTATCATAAGTAGGAAAATACCTTTTCCATTTCTTAACCTTAATAATTTTGTATAGCTTTTGTTCAGTTGCTCCTACTCTAAACCATTTTTTATTATAATCTACTTTATTGTTCAGCACCAAATTATACACGCCGCCAACAAAAATACGCATCCAAAAATGATACGACACGGTTCCTGCAGTAATAACAATCGTGAAAAAAATTTCAAGCGCTTTTATTTGATAAATGATCAAAAAGACAATGGTCACTAAAACAGATAACCACGCAATTATTTTCATACCCTTTGCCAAGTTAACATCACCTTGTGCTATTATAGCATAAAAGCAGTGAAGCCGCAATACCTCTTCACCGTTACCTCTTGCTTTCCAAAAATCCCGCCCACTTACGTGAACGGGATTTTTGTCTGTTTATCGATTGTACCATAAAAACAACTTTCCGCAATGTAAAAAGCAGAAAGTGGCCTTAAAATTTATAACGGCAGTACAAAAAAACTGCTAAAAAGCCCATAACCGAAGGAGTTGTTTCCTACGTATGAAAGCAAGACTTTCCTATTTTCTGCAGCACCGTATTTCGCTCTTCTTTCGTGCACCGTATGGCAAGCTCGTGATTATTAAAAATCATATTAAGTGCCACGAAATTACAGCATAGCATATTATACATTAAGGAGGTGAATGAAATGAGCAGATGGAATTATTATAATAACAACTCTTATAATTGCGATCGTAATAATAGTCAGCAGAAAGATTGTGATGGCGAAAAAAGCTCTTGTGACTGTGGTTTTCTAAAAGATTCTTGCGAGTGCAAATGCCCTTGTGACACCTATTGCCTTAAGTGTCCTCCCGGACCACCCGGTCCACAGGGCCCGATTGGTCCAAGGGGGGTACCCGGAATACCGGGACCTGCCGGTGAAGCGGGTCCTATAGGTCCCCAAGGCCCTGCCGGTGAGACTGGTCCCACCGGTCCTCAGGGACCTGCCGGTGAGACTGGCGCTACTGGTCCGCAGGGTCCTGCCGGTGAAATCGGTCCTATCGGTCCGCAGGGTCCCGCAGGTGAAACCGGTCCTGTTGGTCCTCAGGGACCTGCCGGTGAGACTGGTCCCGTTGGTCCGCAGGGTCCTGCCGGTGAAACCGGCGCTACTGGTCCTCAGGGACCCGCAGGCGAAACCGGTCCCGTTGGTCCCCAAGGTCCTGTTGGTGCAACCGGTCCCGCAGGTCCTCAGGGTCCTGCCGGTGAAATCGGTCCTATCGGTCCGCAGGGTCCTATAGGCGCAACCGGTCCCGTTGGTCCTCAGGGTCCCGCAGGCGAAACCGGTCCCGTTGGTCCACAAGGTCCTATCGGTGCAACCGGTCCCGTTGGTCCGCAGGGACCCGCAGGCGAAATCGGCCCCGTTGGTCCGCAGGGTCCTGCCGGCGAAACCGGTCCCGTTGGTCCGCAGGGTCCCGCCGGTGAAACCGGTCCCGTTGGTCCGCAGGGTCCTGCCGGTGAAGCCGGTCCCGTTGGTCCCCAAGGTCCTGTTGGTGCAACCGGTCCCGTTGGTCCTCAGGGACCTGCCGGTGAAGCTGGCCCCGTTGGTCCGCAGGGTCCTGCCGGTGAAATCGGTCCCGCAGGTCCTCAGGGTCCTGCTGGTGTAGCCGGTCCCGTTGGTCCTCAGGGACCTGCAGGCGAAACCGGTCCCGTTGGTCCGCAGGGTCCTGCCGGTGAAGCTGGCCCCGTTGGTCCTCAGGGACCTGCCGGTGAAGCTGGCCCCGTTGGTCCGCAGGGTCCCGCAGGCGAAATCGGCCCCGTTGGTCCGCAGGGTCCTGCCGGCGAAACCGGTCCCGTTGGTCCGCGGGGTCCCGCCGGTGAAACCGGTCCCGTTGGTCCGCAGGGCCCCGCAGGCGAAACCGGTCCTATCGGTCCGCAGGGCCCCGCAGGCGAAACCGGTCCTATCGGTCCGCAGGGTCCTGCCGGTGAAACTGGTCCCGTTGGTCCGCAGGGGCCTGCCGGTGAAACTGGTCCCGTTGGTCCGCAGGGGCCTGCCGGTGAAACTGGCCCCGTTGGTCCGCAAGGTCCTGCTGGTGAACCCGGTGCTACTGGACCCCAAGGCCCCGCTGGCGAACCCGGTCCTGTAGGTCCTCAGGGTCCTGCCGGTGAACCCGGTCCTATTGGACCTCAAGGTCCCGTAGGTGAAACTGGCCCTATCGGTCCCCAAGGACTCGCCGGTGAAGTTGGTCCTGTAGGTCCTCAAGGTCCCGCTGGTGAAACCGGTGCTCCTGGCCCTCAGGGCCCTGCCGGTGGTGTGCTCAACTATGCAGATTTTTATGCACTGATGCCACCCGATAATTCGGCAACGGTAGCCCCGGGAACTGATGTCAGTTTCCCTCAAGATGGTCCTAATAGCGGGCCTGATATTTCCAGAACCGGACCGGATTCATTTAATTTGGCACAGATCGGAACCTATCAGATTCTGTTTGAAGTGAGTGTAGATGAGGCAGGTCAATTGATATTGACCTTGAATGGAGAGGATTTGGCATATACTGTAGTCGGCAGAGCAACCGGTGCCTCACAAATTGTGGGCATGGCTATTGTAACAACTACTGTTATCAACTCTATTCTGACCGTTCGAAACCCTGCAGGTAATTCAACAGCATTAACTATTACACCGCTTGCAGGAGGAACACGGCCTGTTTCTGCACATCTCGTCATTACGCAGCTTGGATAATTTTTTCAGATAAACCTGATTTTCAGTCAAAGGCACATTTCACTTTTTGGAATGTGCCTTTGAGCCATAGATAGCATCAATTTTCTTTTTTCCGAAAAGTGCGAGCATATCATCACCGCCTTGGGTGTATTAGAACATAAAAGCGGTGTAGGCGCGAGAGTTAGTGAAATCGTGCTAACGCACGGTGAAATCCAAGCGTTGCTTGGATGAAATCTGCTTTGCAGATGAAATTGAATCCGTCCTTAACCCGACGAAGTCGGATTTCACCGCGAAGCGATTTCACCCATCGAAGATGGATTTATCCCGTCCGAAAGGACGGATTTAGTTGAAAAAGAAAGACACGCTTTTCAGCGTGTCTTTCTTTTTCTGGCTCCCCCAGTTGGACTCGAACCAACGACACCGCGGTTAACAGCCGCGTGCTCTACCGACTGAGCTATGGAGGAATGTTTGCCCTGCAGATTATACAGGGCTTGTGTCGGCGATGACCTATCTTCCCGGGCCGCTTCCAGCCAAGTATTTTCGGCACTGCTGAGCTTAACTACCGTGTTCGGGATGGGAACGGGTGGACCCTCAGCGTTAACAACACCGACT